>DMCG01000064.1:2838-9026 GCA_003445855.1 Spartobacteria bacterium
ACGGGTTGCCGACTCGGGAAGCGAAAAAGAAAATCATTGGCTGGCTCGAGGAGCACGGCCATGGCCGGCGCGAAGTGAATTACAAATTGCGCGACTGGCTGTTTTCCCGGCAGCGTTATTGGGGCGAACCGTTCCCGATCGTTTGGGAAGACGGAAAGCATCGCGCGCTTGAGGAAAGCGAGTTGCCGGTCGTCCCGCCGCCGCTGGACGATTACCAACCGACTGGCACGGGCGAGCCGCCGCTGGCCAAAGCGAAGGAGTGGATTCGTTATTCGAAAAAGGCCACACGTGAAACGAACACGATGCCGCAATGGGCCGGATCGTGCTGGTATTACTTGAGATTTTGCGATCCGCAGAACGACGAATGTTTCGTTGGCGAAAAAGCGGAGCGGTATTGGAACGGCGGCGATGGACCAGGCGGGGTCGATCTATACGTCGGCGGGACGGAGCACGCGGTGCTGCATCTTTTGTATGCGCGGTTCTGGCACAAAGTGCTTTTCGATCTTGGCTACTTGTCCAAACCGGAGCCGTTTCAGCGTTTGGTGAACCAGGGGATCATTCTCGGCGAAGATAATCAGAAAATGTCGAAGTCGCGCGGGAACATCGTGAATCCCGATGACGTGATCGATCAATACGGCGCCGACGCATTTCGTTGTTACGAAATGTTCATGGGGCCGCTCGAGCAGATGAAGCCCTGGAGTATGCGCGGCGTGGAAGGAGTGGCCCGTTTTCTGGCGCGCGTTTGGCGATTGTTGATGGATGAGAACCAGGCGGGTGAATGGCAGTTGTCCACCGCGATCACAGATGCCGATCCAGCCAAGCCGCAATTGAAAATTACTCATGCGACGATCAAGAAGGTGAGCGAGGACATCGAAGCGCTCTCGTTTAACACCGCAATCTCGCAGATGATGATTTTTGTGAATGCCTTCACCAATGCGGAATCGATTCCCGTTTCGGCGGTGCGGGCCTTTTTGATTTTGCTCAATCCATTCGCGCCGCATCTCAGCGCCGAGCTATGGGAAAAGCTAAACGCAAAATTTCGCGATGTGCGCGGCGACATCACGGAGCAAAAGTGGCCCGCTTATGACGAACAGTTGCTTGTTGAAGATGAGGTCGAGATCGTTGTGCAAATAAACGGCAAAGTGCGCGACCGAATCCGATTGTCGATCTTAGCGACGGAAGACGAAATGAAAGCGGCCGCTCTGGCGAACCCGAAAATTCAACAACTCATCGCCGGCAAAGCGATTCGAAAAATCGTGGTCGTGCCAAAAAAACTCATCAATATCGTCATATGAGCTGGTTCAAACACGTTTGGAAAGAATTCAAAGAGTTCTCGATCAAAGGCAACGCAGTTGATCTCGCGGTGGGGGTTATTATCGGCGCGGCCTTCGGTGCAATCGCAATTTCGCTGGTCAAAGACATCATCATGCCGCCAATTAGTTTGCTTACCGGCGGCCTTGATTTTTCGAACAAGTTCATTTTGCTAAAACCCGGAGTGAACGGTGCGACAAACTTCGCCACTCCGGGAGAAGCTCTCGCGGCCAAGGCGATCACTTGGAATTACGGGAACTTTCTCACCTTGATGTTCAACTTCCTCATCGTCGCTTTCGCCGTCTTTCTCCTCGTGCGCGCGATTAACAAGATGAAACGTCCGACCCATGCGGCTCCAGTCTCCAAAGATTGCCCGGCATGCGCGATGACCATTCCGCTAAAGGCGACGCGCTGCCCGCATTGCACGTCGAACCTGACGGAAAGCGCGCCGCATTAGGCCGACGGCTCGTTCCGATTCGGAAGAAAATCGAACCTAAGACGCCAAAAGCGCCACTCTTTCCATCAACTAGAACATTTTCTGCTGCAATAGCCTGACACGATGAAAGTCCACACGAGGAAGATCGACAATCGCGCGGAGCAAAATATTCTTGCCAGGCATCGCTTCGATGCTATGGAGGCCGCGGTGTTGCAAATGCCGAGATATCTTAAGTTTACACTCGCAGCAATCGCCGCTTGCTTTCTCGCAAGTTGCGCGGAGCAGACAAAGCCAAAGCTCGTTTCCGCTGTCAGCGGCCACCGTATGCAAAAAGTGTGCACAACCGCTTACACGCACAGCGAAAGAGGCGGTCGTCACAATGCGATCGGGTTCTTTCTGTCTGCCCGCCGCGTGAGGAGCGCGGCCTCCGATTGGTCGCGTTTTCCACTGGGGACCCGTTTTCGTCTGGTCGATACAGACGAAGAATACGTGATCGACGATTACGGAACGGCGCTGGTTGGAACGGAAACGATCGATCTCTACAAGCCGACCCGCCTCGAGATGAAGCGCTGGGGCGTGCGTCACGTCGATATCGATATTCTGGAATGGGGCTCGGATGAAGCAAGCCTGAAGGTACTTGCGCCGCGCGCGAAGCACCGCTGTGTCCGAAAGATGATCGCCAGCCTGGAACGGAAAAAAATGCAACAGAAGAAAAAAGCGTAACCGCTTACGCTTTCTTTTGACACGCGGCACAGGTGCGCCGGAAATTTCGCCGCATGAAGATTCTCGTCGTTGGCGGCGCCGGTTACATCGGCAGTATTTGTGCGGAGTTGCTTCTCGATGAAGAGCACCAGGTTGCCATTTTCGATAATCTCAGCGAGGGACATCGCAGCGCCGTTGATCCGCGCGCCGAATTTTTTGAAGGCGATCTGGGCGAGCAAGCGAAAATAAGATCGACAATCGCTCAATCGAAACCCGACGCGGTCATGCATTTTGCCGCCAGCGCGCTCGTCGGCGAATCGATGCAGAATCCGTCCAAATATTTTCGCAACAACATCGCCAGCGGCTTGAACCTTCTCGATGCGATGATCGCGACCGGCGTCCAGCGGCTTATTTTTTCATCGACCTGCGCAATCTTTGGGCCGCCTGAGCGTTTGCCGATCGATGAAACTTTGCCGCCGCGCCCGATCAATCCCTACGGCGAATCAAAGCTGGCCTTCGAGAAAATTCTGCGCTGGTACGATCAGATCCATGGTTTCAAATTTGTTTCGCTGCGCTATTTCAACGCGGCCGGCGCGTCCGCGAAATTTGGCGAAGACCATCGACACGAAACGCATTTGATTCCAAACGTGCTGAAAGTCGCGCTCGGACAGAAACGGCACGTTGAGGTTTTCGGCACTGATTATGAGACACCGGATGGGACGTGCATCCGGGATTACATTCACATTGTCGATCTTGCGCGGGCGCATATTCTCGCGCTCAAGTCTCCGAAAAGTGAATTTTACAATCTCGGCACGGGTGGCGGCTCAAGCGTGCGCGAGGTGATCGCAGCCTGCCGTGAAATCAGCGGCCGCAAGATCGACATCGTGGAAGAGCCGCGCCGCCCCGGCGACCCGCCGCGGTTGATTGCCTCATCAGAAAAAATCAAACGCGAGCTCGGTTGGCGGCCGAAGTTTCAATCGCTGGAGGCCATAATCGAGAGCGCCTGGAAATGGCACGAAAAATTTCCGGATGGGTACGCTGATTGATACTGTAGCGACGGTCTATGACCGCCGATGAAATTAAGAATGCGACGCTCGTGGAGCGCCGCTACAGAAAAGCAAAAAGCGCTCGCGGAATAGAATTCCGCGGGCGCTTTCGATTGTTCGCTGAACTACGAACGTCCTTTGATTAGGGCTTGGTCGTAGTCGTCGTTGTCGACTCTTTCTTTTCGTAGGAGGAGAGCGGCTTCGTCAGCGTGATTTTGCTGATCACCATGCGGTCGCCTTCCTTTACGTAGGTGTAGCGCACCGGCATGTCAGGCCGAAGCATTGACCACTCGACCGTCTTGCCTTCGGGATCGAGGATCGTGGTGCTCTTAGTGTAGTAATACTTCACCGGCGTGGTGCTCGCCTCGGTGCGGAATGAGATGTAGTCCGATCCCGGTGTATAGGTCGTGATCGTGCCTGTCCCGTCAAGTGTTGATGTCGACGTGCTTGCGCTCACGCCGGTCGAGCCGGCGGTGGTTGTCGTCGTGGTATTTTCCTGCGCCAAGGCCGTTCCAAGTGCCACCGCGCAAGCCGCTCCCGCCGCCAACATTTTTACTAATCTTGTTTGTTTCATATTTGTCCTCTGCTTTGGTTAAACGGATGTTCTCCGTCGTGCATGTATCCGACTGTTTAAAGCCGGAGTTTATTCAACCCCATAATCGTTTCGTAACTTCAACCCCGTGCGGTTGCATCAAAACGAAGGATCGAGGGGCCTGGGGCGGTGCCGCCTGACTTTTTATGCAAGCATTGCCCGGTTTTCGTGATTTTCTGCCGAGCGATTGCGCGGCGCGTAATTACATTTTTGCGCGCTGGCGCGACGTGGCCCGTCGCTGCGGTTTTGTCGAATGGGATGGGCCAGTTCTTGAGCCGACCGACCTTTATCAAAAAAAGAGCGGTCCGGAAATTGTCACGCAGCTTTTCAATTTCACCGACAAAGGCGAGCGCGAAGTGGCGATGCGTCCCGAGCTCACGCCCACGCTGGCCCGCGTGGTCGCGGCGCACGAGCGCGAGTTCAGAAAGCCGCTCAAGTGGTTTTCCATCGGTCAATTTTTCCGTTACGAAAAACAACAGCGCGGCCGGTTGCGCGAACATTTCCAGCTCAACTGCGACATCATCGGGGAAACGGCGCTCGCCGCGGACATCGAGCTGGTCGCGCTTTGCATCGACATCGTGCGTGCGTTCGGCTTTACGGAAAAAGATTTTGTCGTGCGCATCAGCGACCGCGAATTCTGGACTGAGTTCCTGCGTTCCCAAAAGGTTGCGCCCGAACGGTGGGATGAAATCCTGCAAGTGATCGACAAATTCGGGCGCGAGCCGCGCGAGAAGACGACCGAGAAACTCGGCCAGCTGGCTGATCCGGTGCTGAGAATTCTGAGCGAAGGCGGAAAAAGCGAAAAGCTCGATCAACTTGTCGATGGTCTGCGCGCCCGCGGCCTGGCCGATTTTGTCGATGTCGATGTACGCGTCGTGCGCGGACTCGCGTATTACACCGGTATCGTGTTCGAAGTATTTGATCGAGCCGGAAAATTTCGCGCTATTGCCGGCGGCGGTCGTTACGACAACTTGATTGAACAACTGAGTGACGGCGCCGTCTCAATTCCGGCGCTGGGATTCGCCATGGGCGATGTCGTCCTGGGCGAATTGATTCGCGAAACCGCAAGCGCGCGCGAAGCCATGCAAAAAGCAACCGCCGCCGAACAAAAGATCGACATCTACATTGTCATCGCCAAAGAGGAGCGCCGCGCCGACGCCCTCGCGCAAATTCAAAAACTTCGCGACCGCGGTTATCGCGTCGATTATCCATTGGCGCCCGACAAGGTCGCCAAACAATTTCAAACCGCCGAGCAGCTCGGCGCGGGCATTGCGATCTTGTTCGGAGACGAATGGCCGCAGGTGAAAGTGAAAACGCTGGCGACCCGTGAGGAAGTTCTAGTCCTCCACGACGAAATTATCACGCGGGTCGCAAATCTGTTGTAGGGCGGCCATCTTGGCCGCCGAACGTGGCGGCGAGAATCGCCGCCCTACAATTCGGTCCTCGAGGATCCGTTCCTACCTAATCGCTTGCCAGATTCTTCGCTTCGCTCAGAATGACACGCTACTTTTCTGCCTTTCATGTATCGCGACACAGATTGCAATTCACTGCGTAAGATCGACATCGGCAGGGAGGTGACGCTCGCTGGGTGGGTGCATGTTTCGCGCGATCATGGCG
Source organism: Spartobacteria bacterium (assembly GCA_003445855.1). Lineage (GTDB taxonomy): Bacteria > Verrucomicrobiota > Verrucomicrobiia > Chthoniobacterales > UBA10450 > UBA10450. Next base: position 8,543 of record DMCG01000064.1, read on the forward strand.
GCGTGATTTTTCTCGATCTGCGCGATCGTGAGGGACTAACGCAAGTCGTGTTTCGCCCGGAGGAAAACGCCGAGGTCGCGAAGGAAGCGCATCATTTGCGCAGCGAAGACGTGATCGAAGTTGCCGGACGCGTCGCGGCCCGCGTGCCTGGAACGGAGAATCCGAAACTCGCCACCGGCGACATCGAAGTCATTCCGAACCGATTGCGAATTCTGAATCGCGCGGACGCACTCCCGTTCCCGATCGACGCGGAGATTCACAACGAGGATTTGCGCATGACTTACCGCTATTACGATCTGCGGCGTGCGCGGCTTGCGGGCAATTTGCGGGTGCGGCATCGCGTTGCCAAAGCGACGCGCGACTACCTCGATGCACAAGGTTACGTCGAAGTTGAGACTCCGATCTTGTCGAAGAGCACGCCGGAAGGCGCGCGCGATTTTTTGGTGCCGAGCCGGCTGACGCCGGGGAAATTTTATGCGCTGCC
>DMCG01000142.1:0-305 GCA_003445855.1 Spartobacteria bacterium
CCCCACTCTGTTGCATCGAGGCTCTGGAAAGGAACCTCGTCGCGATTCCAAGCGCGATCGAGATCGATATGCAGCGCGGCTGGCAACGGATTTCAGCGCGGCGTCGAGCTCTCGCCTCGGACACGTCTGTCGTTCGCGAGGGCGGTCCGAAGATTTTCCGCAGCGACGGCGTCATCCGGCTGCAAACGCAGCACCTCGTTAAATTGGGCGATGGCCTGCGAGACTTGTCCCAACCGCATATAAATGACGCCCAGGCTATTGTGAATCGGCGCTTTTGGGATCGCCACGAAAACGTAAATGTCTTG
>DMCG01000142.1:577-7764 GCA_003445855.1 Spartobacteria bacterium
AAAACGTAAATGTCTTGCGCGCTAAAACGCGCCTGCGCGAGCGCGAATAGCGGCACCAGCAAAAGCGGCGTGCCGACGTAGAGAATCAGGTCACGCCAGCTATTGAGAATCCAGAAATTCCTCCGCGGCGCCGCCGCCGGAACGGCCGGAACGGTTTGCGGTCGAGAGAAAGCGGTTACGTGCTGCATGAACTCGGGTGGTAAGTTTTCCTTAAACCGGTGGAAAAATCAACGTCGGCTTCCCGGACGGGAGGCTGGCGCGCATTGTCGATCTTATCCGCGACCGGACCCACGTTTCATTTTTCAGACAAATGAACTTGTCGATCTTGAAGAGCTTTCTGACGAGGACCTGAAAAAACTCGAAAAACAGTTCCAGCGCATCCGCCAAAAAGCGGAGCACGACGGAAATCATCCTCGCGACGCGGCATCGGCGACTCGCGTTGAAGAGTCGGAGTAGTCAACCGTTCATTCGGGTTTTCGCGCTTCACCCGTTCGCAAGAAGATTTTGCCACTCGGGCAAAGCCGGAAAATTTCGCATTGGCTGCAGTCTGGCTTGCGCGCAAAACAACGGCGGCGCCCGTGCCAGATCAGCCAGTGACTCCAGTTTGTCCAATGCTCGCACGGCACGAGCTTCACCAAATCGCGCTCGATTTTTTCTGGATCGGCATGTCGCGTGAGGCGCAATCGCTTTGAAAGCCGCGCCACGTGCGTGTCCACGACGACGCCTTCATTTTTTCCAAACGCGTTTCCGAGAACCACGTTCGCCGTCTTGCGGCCAACGCCGGGCAGTTCGCGCAATCCTTCCATCGTCTGAGGAACTTCGCCGCCGTTCCGCGCCGCGATTGTCGATGTTGCCGCGCGAATACTCCTGGCCTTGTTCCGGAAAAAACCGGTCGATTTAATCGCGTTCTCAAGCTCGGCTTGCGGCGCTTTCGCGTAATCGCCCGCCGTTTTGTATTTCTTAAACAGCGCCGGCGTCACCATGTTGACGCGCTTGTCGGTGCATTGCGCTGAAAGAATCGTGGCGATCAGGAGCTGCAGCGGATTTTTGTAATCGAGTTCACAATGCGCATCCGGATAAACCTCCGGCAAAATCTCCACCAGTTGCGCCACGCGTTCGCGAACAGTCATTGCTCAATCTTGCAACGAGCGTGCAAGATCGACAATTTAACTTTGTGCGGCGTAGCGCTCAAAATCTGTAGGGGAAGCGGTTCGCTTCCCATGGGACGCCAACGGCGTCCCCTACAGTTTCGCGTAGCGCTCCAACTTCTGCGCCAAGTCTGGCGGCACGTGCGCGACGATCAATGCGTCGTCGCCTTCATATTTCAACTCGAGGACGTGACCGGCCCGGTGAATCTCCGCGATCACGGCTGATTCATTCGATGGAATGCGAAAACGCGAACGCAATCGCCAGGAGCTGAGCGCTTCCTGCAACGCCTGCACCAGTTTATCAACGCCTTCGCCGGTGCGCGCCGAAATCGCCACGCTGCCCGGAAAACGTTTCACATAAGTTTCCGACAGCTCCCGATTGATTGACTCGCCTCCCGGCTCGTCAACCCTCTCGGGCTTTCCCGTCCACGTCGCTCGGCTCCCGCCGGCTCCGTTCTCGAGATTGTCGATCTTGTTGAAGACGATGAGCGTTTGTTTGCCGAACGCATCGAGTTCTTTGATTACGTTGTCCACCGCCTGCATCTGCTCGTCCACGCGCGGATGGCTAAGATCGACAATGTGAATAAGCAGATCGGCCTCGCTCACTTCTTCGAGCGTCGCCTTGAATGATTCAATCAAAGTGTGTGGGAGTTTCCGCAAAAAACCGACCGTGTCGGTCAGCAAAACACGCTGTTTGTTAGGCAAAACGAGACTGCGCGTCGTGGGATCCAGTGTCGCGAAAAGTCTATCAGTCGCGACGACGTCCGCGCCGGTGAGCAAGTTTAACAGTGTCGATTTTCCCGCATTCGTGTAACCGACGACCGCAGCCACGGGCCATTGATGACGCTTGCGCCCTTGTCGCTGGACAGCTCGCGTTTTTCGGACTGCTTCGAGTTCGCGCTCCAAACGCGCTATCCGTTCCTGGACGCGACGGCGATCGACTTCCAATTGTGTTTCCCCGGGACCGCGCGTGCCGATTCCACCCGTCTGGCGCGAAAGGTGATGCCACATGCGAGTCAATCGCGGCAAAAGATATTGCAGTTGCGCGAGCTCGATCTGCAACCGGCCCTCGCGGCTGCGGGCGCGCTGCGCGAAAATGTCGAGAATCAATTGCGTGCGATCGAGCACCTTGCGCGCGAGCAAATTCTCCAGATTGCGTCCTTGAGCGGGGGAAAGTTCGTCATTGAAAATCACGGACGTCACTTGTCGATCTTGCAGCGAATCTTTGATCCATTCCGCTTTGCCTTTTCCGATGTAGTAGGGCGCGGTCGGCTTCCGCAATTTTTGCGTGACAGTGTCAACGACTTCGGCACCGGCCGAGCTCGCCAGTTCAGCCAATTCCTCCATCGAATCGCGCAGGTCCCACTTCGACACGCCTTCTTTTTCGAGACCAATCAGGAGAGCGCGCTCCTGTTTTTTGTGCGGACTTGTTTCAATCATCCCTTTGCGCGAAAGAGAGAAGCCTTCGCGAAATCCATTTCACAGCTTCCTGGTGAGTGAGACGCGATAAGTTCAGCGGCTCAAAATTAGTTTGACGCCGAAACCAGGTCAACTGCCTTTTGGCATAATGGCGAGTGGCCTGTTGAATCGCGGCGATGCATTGCAAGATCGACATCTTCCCTTCGAGATTGGCTCGAATTTCATTCAAGCCGATCGTTTGCGAAGCCGTTGAACTTATCTCGCCGGCGGCGCGCACTTCTTCGGTTACGCCATTTTCAAACATCGCTTCGACGCGACGATTGATCCGCTTGTAAAGCTCGTCACGCTCGCGAAAGACGAACACGCCGCGCGTTGTAGCTGCCGCTGTCCCCAGCGGCAGATCTGCCGCCGAGACGGCGGCAGCTACAACCCTTTGATTCCACTGCGTGCGCTGCGCCGAAACTGGTTTCCCGGCGAGCAAGCAAATTTCAACGGCCCGTAGCAAACGCCGCCGATTCTTCATGTCGATCTTACGTGCGGCCTCCGGATCGAGATCGACCAGTCGCGCCCGCAATTGATCGAGACTCATCTTGTTCAATTGCGCACGGACCTCCGGGTCCGGGGCGGGAGCGGATGAAAGCCGGTGTGTTAACGCTTTGATGTAAAGTCCGCTTCCTCCAACGACGATCGCACGTTTCCCGCGCGCATGAATTTCGTCGATCGCGCGCAACGCGATTCGACGAAATTTCTCCGCGCTCATCTCTTCCAAGATCGACATCGTGCCGATCAAGTGATGCGGCGCTTTCGCGAGAGTCGCGGAATCGGGTTTCGCGGTCAGAAGATCGAGACCGCGATAAACTTGAAATGCGTCTGTGCTGACGATTTCTGCATCGAGATCGCGCGCGACGTCGGCCGCGAGCTCAGATTTTCCGGTGGCGGTTGGGCCGACGATGAAGAAAACGCCTTTCACCAGGTAGGGACATCTCTCCGAGATGTCCGACTTATTTTTTGATAGCAATCAAAGCGCGGCAAATATCGCGGACACCTCGGAGAGGCGTCCCTACCTGAGCAAATCGGGAGACGCGTGCCTCTGCACGACGTCTCCCGATTGAATCCAGAATCGCGTTAACTTTTCGCGTGATGCTCGCTCGATTTCGCGCCGCTGACCACGAGCTTGCGGCCGAGGAATTCTTTATCGTGCAATTCCTCCACAGCGCGCTTCGCTTCCTCGACGGTTTGCATTTGCACGAAGGCAAATCCCTTCGAGCGCTGGTTGTGCCGGTAACTTACGATCTCCGCGTTTTGGACGTGCCCAACGCCGTTGAACAATTCGAGCAGGTCGCTTTCGGTCGCGTCGAAGGACAGGTTACCGACGTAAAGACGCGGCGAAGTAACTTCGACCGGTTCAGGTTTGCGCGGAGGCCGCGATTGCGGGGCGCCATTGCGTGAGGCGATCGCAGGTTTCTTCGTCTCTTTTCCGTTTCCAAAAAATGCGGCGACCCGCTGCCAGAATGTTTTCTTGGGAGCTTTCGCGTCTGCGCTTTGATAGTGCGAACGGCGATCGCCCCTTCGTCGGGACCCGCCGCGCGAACTGCGCGAACGTCTCCCGGATGAATGAGAGTTCATGATTATCCTCAAGGTTTACCCAATTATTAAATGGGCGGAGCGCATCAATCGATGCACGGTCCGCGGCGCGCGAACTTCGCAAGGTTCGTTCAAGCAATTTGCAAGCACTTTGCGACGCCGCCGGAAACTCCGCCTCCTCCAGCCGGAAATGGACCCGTCTCGAACCGCCAGCCGCGACAGTCAACCAACGAAACAGCGAAAATGCAGAATCGCGCATCATTGTTCCGAAAAATCTGAATTGCCGCGGAAAGCCGACGCCCGGATGATCGAAGAAGATTTCCGACATCTCGCCGTGACTATGACTCGCGCCGCGGATGATTGCAAGTGGCACGCACAAGTACGCCGCGATTGGCAGTAAATGGCGATAATAAATCCGTGTCATCCCGAATCCGCCTCAGGCGGATGAGGGACCTCTCGCTTGCTGATCGATCACCAATTCGCGTGACCAAATGAGAATTGTGAGATCCCTCGCCGTCTATCGCGGCTCGGGATGACTCGTTAGGGTGTTTTGGGCGAAGATGTCGATCTTAGCGCCGAATCCAGTCATCGCGCAGCGAATAGAGGCGCGACTTCAGATATTCTTTCGGTCGCTCCTGGCGGAGCGGTTTCACAAAATAGCGCAAGGCGCGCCGGCTTAGTTTTGGTTCGTAGCCAAATTGCGGCATCAGATCGCGGCAATGCCATTCCACCCAGCCAATTTCGTCCGTGGAAAGATCGCTTTGCCAGCGCGTCAGCGGTTCAGCACTGACCTGAGCAAAAGCAGTCTCAGCAGCGGAATTGCCTTCCCAAAATTTCCCGGCTTTGGTCGGCGTGAGGAGAACGGTCGGATCGTATTCGATCTCGAGAAACGCACAGATTTTTTTCATCCATTCGGCGGTTTCGAGCACGAGCTTTTCGTACGGAACAACCAGCGAATTTGAATCTTCACCGTGTATCGCGCGCAATGCCACGGTCGCAGCTTCACGCCAGTGACTGATGCAATAGTAGGTGGAGAACGTGCCGAGCCGCCGGGTTTTCTCGAGCGCAATTTGGGCCGCGAGAATGGCGCGCGGATCGCGCATGGTCACAAGAATTTTCGCGTGCGGGAAGCGGGCCCGAATGGCAGGCAAGTATCGGCGATTCGCGGGCGTCTTTTCGATCCAACATGTGACGGAATCGAGTGACCGGCCGAGAGTCGCGGCATAAGCCTGCAGCATGATGACGAGCAAATCGTTCCCGGAATTAACGGGATCGAACGCCATTTGCTCGAACGTCTGGAGAAAGCGTGTGGTGGGAAAATACGAGTAGTCGCGCTTGCCCCATTTGCATTTTCCTCCGAAGAGGACATTCGAAAGCGATCTCTGTGTGATGTAATCGAATTGCTCCCGGCGCGATCGCTTTCCGTACTTGGTCAGCACGGTCGGGAAGTAGGCCGTCTCCTCCGGGAGCACGAGCAATTCGGGATGATTGTCGAGCAGCGCGACCAGCAGAGTGGTGCCGGATTTCGCCTGGCCCGCGATGAAACAGGCGCGCTGATCGAAAGGCAAAGTTTGGATCGACATGTTCATTTCGCGCGACCCGAGCCAAGAAACCAATCGATAAAGCGCGGCAACCCGTCGCTCAATCGTGTCGATGGATTATAACCGAGCAATTTCCTCGCTTTTGAAATGTCCGCGCAAGTGAGTGGCACGTCGCCGGGTTGTTCGGGCAACCGGTTGATCTTCGCTTTTTTTCCGAGCGCATTTTCAATCGCCGCGATCAAGTCTTTGAGCTGGATGGTTTCGCTTTCGCCGAGATTGAAGATGTCGAACAAGGGTCCGCCGTACTTGAGCGCGGCCACGGTTCCCTGGATGACATCGTCGATGTAAGTGTAATCGCGTCGCGTGGACCCGTCTCCGAACTGGTCGATCGGTTGATCCGCGTAAATTTTTCTCGTGAACTGATGAATTGCCAGATCGGGCCGTTGTCGCGGACCGTAAACCGTAAAGTAACGGAGCGCGACGACGCGCATTTGATAGAGATGCGAAAAAGTCGAGCAGAGGAATTCGCCCGCGATTTTCGTCGCCGCGTACGGACTGATTGTCTGGGTAAGATGTTGATCTTCCGAAAAGGGGACCGTTTTTGAGATGCCGTAAACCGATGAGCTCGAGGCAAAGATGAATCGTTCAACTCCAGTCATGCGCGCAGCATCGAGGAGATGCAATGTGCCGTTAACGTTGGTGTCGTAATAAAGTTGCGGGTGAAGGATCGATGGCCGAACTCCCGCGCGCGCGGCCAGATGCGCGATCGCCTCAAATTTTTTCTGATGAAATAAATTTCGCACGGCCGCGCTGTCGCGAAGATCGACATGGTGGATCGCCACGTTTTTGGAGACAGCGGCGATGTTCTCGCGCTTGATTTGCGGATCGTAAAAATCATTAAAGTCATCGAGGATGGCGACCTCGTCCCCGGTCGCGAGTAACTTTTCGACAAGATGCGAGCCGATAAAACCAGCGCCACCGGTGACGAGAATCCGCATGCTGCGAGCGTAGATTTACGATTGCCGATTGCCAAATGCCAATTGCCGATTGTTTTTTTCTCAGACCGGCCACAGATGGACACAGATAAACACAGATTCGGACAATGATCGACACCGCTCAAATTCTGATCTGTGTTTTGTCCGTGTTAATCTGTGGCGATAATGAAGCTCAAAAGAACCGCACTCAAGATTGCGTTGTCGATCTTCGCTGTGTTCTTGGTTTCATGCGTCGCGACCGTGCTGTGCCGACTTTGGCCGGAATTAACGCGGCCGAAATACGTCGATCCGGCGTTTCGACTTCCGTCTCCGCTTGAGCTGGCCTCACTTCCAACCGCTGCGCGTTTTGATTTTCCGCTCGGCAGCGAAAACGGGGCAATGACTTATAACGCGCAGCCTTTCACTAAAAATCATCATCTCGGCGATGATTTGAATGGCATCGGCGGCGAAGACAGCGATCTGGGCGATCCGATTTATGCCATTGCCGATGGGCGCGTGCT
>DMCG01000165.1:0-367 GCA_003445855.1 Spartobacteria bacterium
CGAAACAGCGCGGAGACTTCTTTTCTCGGCATGGGCATCGCAGTCGTTGCCGCCGTCGGGATGCCGATCTTAGCGCGCGCCAAACTTCGCATCGCGGATCAGATCGGCAGTGGCGCTTTGCGCGCCGACGCCGTGGAAACTCTCACCTGCGGCTATTTGAGCTGGCTCTTGCTGATCGGTCTCGTTGCAAATGCATTTCTGCACTGGTGGTGGCTGGATTCAGCAGCATCATTCGCCATCGTTCCGATTCTTGTTCGTGAGGCGAAGGAAGCTCTCGCCGGCGAATGTTGTTGATTTAACTTCATTTGTGGAAAAGCGCCTAAGAAAACCCCGGATAATCTTCCGCTACGCGCTGATTGCAGTGATT
>DMCG01000165.1:717-2611 GCA_003445855.1 Spartobacteria bacterium
GCGCTGGTGAATCCGAGCCGCCCCTGGATACAAACCTCTCGTCAGCGCAAGCCGCAGTCGCATCGGGGAACTCGTACTATGATCGCAAAAACTGGCCACGCGCGATTGAAGCTTACGAAAAGGCGATCGTTCTTGGCGCCGACAATTCGGACGTGCGTACTGATCTGGGCAACGCGTATCGCTTTTCAGGTCGGCCGCAAAAAGCACTGGAGCAATACGAGATTGCGCAAAAACAGAACCCCCAGCACGAAAACAGTCTTTTTAATCAAGGCAGCCTTTACGCATTTAGTTTGAATCAGCCTGAAAAAGCGCTGGAGATCTGGCACGAATATCTCGCGCGTTTTCCTCAAAGTTCTAATGCAGCCAAGACGCGCGAGCTAATCTCTCAAGTAGAAGGGCCACAAAGCAACGAACGCTCCGGGGTAACTCGATGGCTGAAGAGCCGCACGCAACCCACTTTGACTCCGAGTGGGCGCTAAAGCTGCCGCGACAAATTCATCGACCCTGCGCGACTTTGCTTGAACTGTTGCCCGTGAAAATCGCATCTAGATCGGAAAGCACTTTGGCCGGTCCGAGGTATTGCTTGCCGGCGAAACTGTCGGAAATGACTTTGCCGCTTGCATCGACAAGAACAAGGCAGGGAATCTTTTCGCCCGCATATTTTCTGATCGCGTCTTTTCCGGAGACCTTTTGATAATCGATCGCGGGCCAGGGCATGTTTGCCTCGCGCATGTAGGTTTCCATGGCAAACTGCGAGCGGTCGAAGCTGACAAAAATAATTTCGAACTCCGGATGCTGCGGCGCGACTCGATTGTAATATTCAACCAGCTGCGGCGTGAATTTGCGGCAGGGCGGGCACCACTGCGCCGAGAAATAAAGCGCGATCAATTTCTTTTTTTCGAGCGCTTCGTCATCGAAACGAACCAGGCCGCCGTTGTGCCAGGACATGAGATCGCCTTTTACGAACGACTGAATGACGTTACTTGTTGCGGCCGGCGGGCGGACAGAAGCGCGTTCACGGGCCAGCTGACTTTGATAGAGCGTGTCGAACTTGCGCGACTCCTCTGCTTCGATTGCACGCCGTTTGGCTTGCGCGGCAATTTGTTCCTTCACCTCAGCCGCTTGTTCGGGAGGAACAGCATAAGTTCCACCTTTGAGCGAGCTGATCAATGTTAGCGATGCACCAGCCTGCGTCAGCATCGTTTCTTTTGCCGCATCAAGAGTATCGGCAAAGTGCCGCGCTGATAACTCCTGCAAGACAGCGCCGCTGGAATAACCGGCACGCAGCATTAAACCGACGTCCCTCGCCGTCAGCGGCTGTTGCGCTGCGCGCGAGACAAAGACAAAGGAAAGAAGATCTAAGACCCAAGCCAACCCGCGTCGCATCCGGCTTTAGTGAGCAAAAGACGCGCCAACTTTCGACTTATCCAGAAGGAGACACGGGCGACAGAAGCAACGAAATTTGCTCCCGATATTCCGGTTTTGCCTTCGCCGCGGTTTCCGCGAATTGTCGGGCGGCGTCGGTTTGACCAGTCTCGCTTGCGAAAACAGCGCAAAGCCATTGTCGATCCACCGCATCAGGAGCCTCCGGCCAAATAAACGAGGCAGACATCGCGAGCAGCATCTTTGGCTGGAGCTTCATCCACGGCAGCCCGACAATTCCGTACCGCGTCTTCAACATCAGCTGCTCGAGGCTTGCGCCAACAATTCCGTTGTACTGGGTTCCGTCAATATCTGCGATCGATCCCGAAAAATGCGTCCGGTTAAGATCGACAATCAGTTTGTTTTTCCAATCGATCAGCCATTGCGTCCTTTTTAGCATCGCTGCCTGTGACTGTTTCAACGACGGATCGGTTACTTGTGCGTCTTTGATCGCCGCGCCCGCCGCGACGAA
>DMCG01000035.1:0-210 GCA_003445855.1 Spartobacteria bacterium
TTGTCGATCTTTGCGCGCATCGTCGATCAATTTGAGCGCCTCATCAAGCGACCACGCGATCTTGTCGCAATAACCGCTCTTCAATCTTTTTTCGATGCGCGTTGGATCGACATCTACTCCGAGAAAGACGGCGCCGTTCATGGTGGCCGCGAGCGGTTGCGCCCCTCCCATTCCGCCGAGGCCACCCGTCAAAACGAATTTTCCTTCAAG
>DMCG01000035.1:581-3877 GCA_003445855.1 Spartobacteria bacterium
GCGGTCATCTGGCCGTACATGGTCAGTCCCAGTCGCTCGAGGCGATTGAACTCCGAGTAATTCGACCATTGCCCGACGAGGTTTGAATTCGCGATCAAAACTCGCGGCGCTTCCTCGTGCGTGCGGAATTTCCCGACCGGTTTGCCTGATTGAACCAGCAGCGTTTCGTCGTTTTCCAATTCACGGAGTGAGCGCACAATCGCATCGAACGCGTCCCAACTTCTGGCGGCGCGCCCAGTTCCGCCGTAAACGATAAGCTGATCGGGATTTTCGGCGACATCCGGATCCAGATTGTTCATAAGCATGCGCATGGCTGCTTCCTGGTGCCAGCCTTTGCAGCTTGGTTCGTTGTCGCGCGGCGCGCGGATGATTCGCTTGCCACTCATAATTTTTCGTGGTCGCTATCGAATTTTTCTCGGCGAATCGCGTCCGCCACGCGCGCGATATCGCCGGAGAGGGAACGATCTTGTGTCAGCGGCGGCGCAATTTTTCTGAGAACAGCGAAAGCGCGTTCAACGCCTATCCCAGCCTTCAGTGGGCGTCGATGCTCCAGAGCTTCGGCACTGGCGAGCAATTCGATGGCGAGAAGATTTTCCGCAAGATCGACAATCGACCGAAGTTTGAGCGCGCTCGTCATTCCCATCGAGACATGGTCTTCTTTTCCGCCAGAGGTCGGAAGGTTGTCGATACTGGCCGGATGGGCCAGCACTTTTGCTTCACTAAGCAGAGATACAGCCGCGACGTGCGCGATCATGAAACCAGATTGCGTGCCGGGATGGCGCGCCAGAAATGCGGGCAGGCTCTCGTTCAAATCCGGATTCACCAATCGATCGATGCGACGTTCGCTGATGCTCATCAAATCAGTCACGGCGATCGCAGCATAATCGAGCGCGAAGGCAAGCGGCGCACCGTGAAAATTACCGCCGGAAATTACATCACCGTTTTCAGCGAAGACGAGCGGGTTATCAGTGGCCGAACCGGATTCGATCAAGAGAACGTCTTCACAATGCGAGAGGACACCGCGAACGGCGCCGTGGACCTGCGGCATACAACGGAGGCTATAGGCGTCCTGCACGCGCGGATCGTTTTTGCGGTGAGATTCCCGGATCTCGCTGCCTTGCAAAAGCGATAACAAATGACTGGCAACGGCTTTTTGACCAGGATGCGGCCGGGCCTCGTGCAAGCGCGGATCGAAAGCGGCGGGAGTTCCTTTAAGTGCTTCCAAGCTCATGGCGCCGGCAATATCTGCGACATGGGCGAGACGTTTCGAACGCAAGATCGACAATCCCCCCACGGCATGCATCGCCTGTGTTCCGTTGAGCAAAGCGAGTCCTTCCTTTGCCTCTAAAAGCACCGGCTCCAGCCCAGCGAGTCGCAGTGCTTCGCGGCCCTCCATTCGTTGACCTTGAAAAAAAGATTCGCCTTCGCCGATCAAGCTCAACGCGAGATGGGCGAGCGAGGCGAGATCGCCACTGGCACCGACCGAACCTTTTTCCGGAATGACCGGACAGAGGCGGTGGTTGAGCATTTGACAGAGCATCTCGATGATCTCAAGACGGACGCCGCTCAAGCCAAGAACAAGAACATTGGCGCGGAGCAACATCATCGCCCGCACTTCCGGCTCCGAAAGCGGGTTACCGATGCCACAAGCGTGACTGCGGACAAGATTTAGCTGAAGCTCGCGCAATTCGTCGGGCTGGATGCGAACATCGGCGAGCTTCCCGAAACCCGTGTTGACGCCGTAAACGACGGCGTCGCGGGCGATAATATCTTCAATGACTTTTCGCGAAGCGAGAACGCGCGGGTGCGCGGACGGTGAAACTTCGACGAGCGTATCGCCGAGCGCGACTGCGGCGATCTCGGAAAGAGCCAGCGGCTGGCCGTTCAATTGCATTCGCGCATCTTAATTAGAACTCAACGAAATGTGAAGAAGATGAAAGCCCCCCCCGCAAGGGACGAAAAGGCCAGGTCGATCACGACCTGGCCCTTGGTTAAAACCATCCGCAGATGGACAACTTGGCGCTGGATTACTTCGAGTATCCGCGCGTGCTCGCCGTTGTGCCGGTGGACATCGTCTCTTTCTTGTGAGCACAGGCCCCCAAACTCAAAGTACTGGCCAAAACAGCCACGATCATGATCGCTTTTAGGAATTTCAATTTTATCTCGCCTCCTTTCCCTGCAGGTTGCTGCTGCTTTTTAGGCGGGGAAAGAGGCGGAAGCAACGCTTTTCTCACGCTTTTTTCGCAACGCGCAAATCGTAAAGTTTATTCCCGAATGACGACGGGCGTGTCTTCATCGACGAGATCGAACAAGTCGATGACGTCCGCGTTCCGCATACGAATGCAACCGTGGCTGGCAGGGTTGCCTATCTTGTCTTCGTGTTTCGTGCCGTGGATATAGATAAATCGTTCCCGCGTGTTCGCGTTGTGGTCCTCCAATCCATCGAGCCAGAGGATGCGAGACATCACCAGGTCCTCCGTGGGCGGAAACGGATCGCCAGGCTTAAGCGGAACCCGACTTTGAAAGATCGTTCCGCTGGGCGCGTCCCCGCCAATTTTTTCCGCGACGCGAAAGCGCCCGGTCGGCGTTTTCATACTTCCCTCCTCTGTTCCCAGTCCGAAACGAGAGGTTGAAACAGGGTACGAGCGCAATGTCTCATCTCCCCGTCTCACGACGAGCATTTGATCGCTAATGGAGATATCGATCTTTGTTCGGCGGCTTTGCATGAAATGAGAGCAGCGGTACAATCCGCTTGCCGATGAAAAAATATCACATTGCTGTCGTTGGCGCGACTGGCGCGGTCGGTGCGGAGCTTTTGCGCGTGCTCGAGCGACGAAGCTTTCCTATCGCGAGCCTGCGCCCGATTGGCTCCGCGCGGTCCGCTGGAAAATCGATTTCGTTTCGTGACGATTCGATCGCAGTCGAAGAGCTCACCGAACGCTCCTTTGATAAGATCGACATCGTCTTTTTTAGCGCGGGCGGTGAAACCTCACGAAAGTGGGTTCCAGTCGCACGCGAGGCCGGAGCAATCGTGATCGACAATTCCTCGGTCTTTCGAATGGAGCCCGATGTGCCACTGGTCATTCCGGAGATCAACGGAGAAGACCTGCGCGCACATCGCGGTCTCATTGCAAATCCGAATTGCACAACGGCGGTGGCGCTGATGGCGATTTATCCGCTTCATCGGGTTTTTAGCGTTCGGCGAGTATTCGCGGCAAGCTACCAGGCAGTTTCGGGGAGCGGCGCACGCGCGATCGAGGAACTGCGAGAGCAAGTCGAATTCGCAGCGCAAGATC
>DMCG01000170.1:0-7772 GCA_003445855.1 Spartobacteria bacterium
TTGATCGTGCGCGGGCTCGAACCAGCTGCGATCTCCGAGATCGTTCCGCCTTTCCACGCAACAATTTCGTTGAAAGCGGTGATCCCTTCCTTGTCCGGGGCAGTCGCATGGCGTACCTGCCCGTGTTCGAAGAAAACCTTCGCTTTTGCGTCAGCCGGTCCCGTGAATTCGATCGCCGCGGTCGCTCCGCTCATACATTTCAATTGAATGATATCCGCGATATGCAGATCGCTTAGCGTGCCCTGAAATTTCTCGCTCTCCGGCTTACTCGAGGCCCGCAGCATTGCGCCGACCAGATCGACAAAGTCGCCGTGCGGAAACGGTTTTTCGAGAAAGTGAATCGCACCAAGACCAGCCGCCTGCTCGCGATGAGCGGCTAAATGAACGGCCGTGAGAATGACCGCGCGCGCCCTCGGATGACTCGTGCGCAGGTCGTAAAGAAATTCCTGGCCTAGATCGTATGTGGCGTCGATATCCAGGACGAAGAGATCGGGTTTGGCGCCAAGCACGAGATCTTGCGCTTCGGTCAGGCTATGCGCGATGTCTAGCTCCGCCCCGGGTGCGGCCTCGTTTAACGCGCTCAAAATCGCGGACGCCAGTTGCTCATCCGGTTCCAGCACCAAAACCCGGCCACCCTTGACCGATGTATTTTCAAGATGCGTCGAGGTCTTCTCGTTCACGGTGCAGTAAAGTTAAAGCAGCGACCCTTCCCGCCACGCGCCACGTTATTACTTAGCAATGCCCGCTTCTAACCAAATGCAAAGGAATTTTCTCGCGGAAAAACCGGCACGCCACTGCTTTGATTGTCGATCTTACGATCGCAAAAGTCGGGCGACGTCGCGCCGGTTGATTTTCCCGCGCTCATTCACTGGAATGGCATCGAGGATAAAAATCCGCTTCGGCACCTGCCACCCGCTCAATTCGCTCCGGCAAAATTCCAGGAGGTCGGCTTCGCTCACGCCCGGAGACGCCACCACACATGCCGCTACTTCCTCATAACGGAATGCCGATTCACGGCCAAATACCACCGCCTGCCGCACGCCGGCGAAGCGCAGCAAATGCGCTTCCACTTCCGCAGGATGCACCTTTTTCCCGGCGACATTGATCAGGTCGGAAACACGGCCAACAATCCGAAACCCATTCCCCGTTTTCGTTAACAGATCGTCCGGAAGAAAAAATCCACGACCGAGTTTTTCTTCATCCGTTTCGGGAAAATAACCGTCGCCCGCGGCACGGCTGCGCACGCGCACCTGACTCGCGGGCGCTGTTGGATCGACAATTTCAAGATCGACATCTTTCATCGGTTGACCGACGAAACCCTCCGTCTCGTTCGTCGCCTCGCGGTCGTAACAAATCCCGCCACACTCAGAGGCGCCGTAAAACGAATGGATCGGTTGTTTGAATTTTTCCCGAAACTTTTTCGCGACTGCAGCGGAAAGCGGCGCGCCGGCTGAAATGCAAAGCCGAAGCTTCGGCAACGCAGGAACATCTTCCATTTCGCAAAACGCTTGATAGAACACCGGCATTCCGGGAAAGACCGTTGCGTTCGTGCGCGCAAGATCGACAAGCACGGCTCGCGGCAATCGGTCGTTGCTTAACACCATCGGCACGCCGCGAGCAATGAGCGGCGTGAGCAAATTGCTGAATCCGTAGGAGTGGGAGATCGGAATGACGCCGAAATTAAGATCGAGATCGCTAATTCCCATTGTCTCGCAAATCTGATCGCAATCGGCCAGAAGTTGTTCGCTGCGAAACCGGATCGCGCGCGGCGCGGCGGTCGTGCCGGAAGTCAATTTCAAGAGTGAGGGCGTGCGATCATTCCAATTAATCGCCACGTTATCGTTAATAATTTGGATTTGCGGCTCGCGATCTTCCGCCGTGATCAACCCCGAACATCGACAAGTTGAAAGCGCCGCGTCGCGCTGTTGTTCGCTCATCGTTTGCTCGAGCGGGAGAACGAGCAGCTGTTTTCGCAAACACGAAAGGAAGATCGCTGGCCAATCGGGATGATTGCCGATTTGGGTCGCTACGACTGAGCCCGCGCCGAACATGTCGATCTTTTCTTCAAAGTCGCGCGCATCTTCTTCGATTTGCTCAAATGTTCGGGTGATTTCGCCACGCGTATTGAAAATTGCCGGCGAATCCTTCGCGCGAACGAGGGTTGTGTCCCACGCGGTTAGCAGTGCGTCGTTTGATTTCATCTCTTGCGCGAGCGCCTCAGCGCGCGTAAGTTCCGCGTTCCTTTTTGAAAATGAAAGCGGGCATTCATCCAGAGTATTACGAGACCGATATCGCCTGCGCGTGTGGCGCGGTCTATCACACGCGCTCCACCCGCCGCGATATTAAAATCGGCATTTGCGCCGCTTGTCATCCGTTTTTCACTGGCGAACAGAAATTCGTCGACACGGCCGGCCGCGTGGAAAAGTTCGCGCGCCGCTACGGCAGCACCAAAGCTGTCCGAACTTCGAAGAAATCTTAGCTCGTTGTTAGCGGCCCCGAAAGCGTTTGGGGTCGCATTCTTTCGGCGCTCATGGAGCGCCGCTACACTTTATGGATTTCAATTCTTTGATTGAACGCAAGCGCGAACGCTTCGAACAACTCGAACGTGAAATCGCCGATCCGCGTCTCTTCGATAATCGAAAACGTGCCAGCGAAATCATGCGCGAACATGCCGGCATCAAGCAATTGCTCGCGCACTGGGATGAACTCGAAGCGGCGCGGCGACAGTTGGACGAAAATCGCGAGCTCGCGACTTCGAGTGACGTTGAAATTGCCGCTATGGCCGATGACGAGATTCCGGATCTGCAAAAACGAGTCGTCGATCTTGAGCGCGAATTGCAGATCGCGCTCTTGCCGACGGACGAAAATGAAGATCGTGATGCGATTGTTGAGATTCGCGCCGGCACCGGCGGCAACGAAGCAGCCATTTTCGCGGCCGATCTTTACCGGATGTACAATCGGTACGCCGAATCGGCTGGATTAAAGGCCGAAGATCTCGAATCGAGCCCGTCAGAACTCGGCGGGCTCAAAGAAGTAATCTTTCGCGTTTCCGGCGAATCCGTTTTCCGAAAACTTCGATACGAAAGCGGTGTGCATCGTGTGCAACGCGTGCCAGCGACGGAAGCACAGGGCCGCATTCATACATCGACAGCGACAGTGGCGGTGTTGCCCGAGGCGGAAGATGTCGATCTTGAACTGAAGCCGGATGAGTTGCGCATCGAAGTTTCGCGAGCGGGCGGCCCCGGCGGACAAGGCGTCAATACGACCGACTCCGCGGTGCAAGTTTTGCACATTCCAACGGGCACGATAGTGCGCTGTCAGGATGGGCGCAGCCAGATCAAGAACAAGGAAAGAGCATTGTCGATCTTGCGGGCACGATTGCTCGAACGGAAGCAGCGCGAGGAAGCCGAAAAATACAGTGCGCAACGCCGCGGCCAGATCGGCACGGGCGGGCGCGAGGAAAAAATTCGCACGTATAATTTTCCGCAGAACCGCGTGACCGATCATCGCACCGGACTCACGCTTTATAATTTGGATCGCGTCGTGGATGGCGATCTGGGCGAGTTGATCAAAGCCTTGCAGGCTGCCGATGTCGCGGAGCGATTAAAGGAATCGACGCTGCCGATGTGAGTGGGGATTCAAAAGGTAGGGACGCACCTCCGGGGCGTCCGTAGAATTTTAAAATAAGTCGGACGGCTCGGAGATCCGCCCCTACCAAATCTAAGATGACCGTTCTTGAGGTGCTGCAATCCAGCACCGATTATTTCAAGAAGCGCAAGATAGACAATCCACGATTGAACGCTGAGCACTTGCTTGCGCACGTGCTGGGACGCACGCGGATGGAGCTTTATCTCGAGTTCGAACAAAATCTCGTCGAAGCAGAGCTGGCAACGTTGCGCGAGCTCGTCAGGCGGCGCGGCCAGGGCGAGCCGCTCCAGCATTTACTCGGCACGGTGGAATTTTGCGGACACACCTTTCTTTGCGACAAACGGGCGATGGTTCCGCGACCAGAAACAGAGCAGCTCGTGGAGCTTGTGATTGCCGATTGCCGATTGCCGATTTCCGATTTTCGTTTGCTGGACGTTGGAACCGGTAGTGGAGTCATCGCGCTGAGTTTGGCTGCGAAATTCGCTGATGCCGAAATTCATGCTGTCGATCTTTCCGATGAGGCGTTGGAGCTCGCGCGCGAGAATGCCGCGCGGCTCGGTTTGAGCGACCGAGTTCAGTTCGCGAAAAGTAATCTTCTCGCAGAGGTCGACGGATCGTTCGACCTTATCATCGCGAATTTGCCCTACATCGCCGCGCAAGATCGACATCTTCTTTCGCGTGAAGTCCTGCACGATCCGGAGGTCGCCCTCTTCGCCGGCGCGCAAGGTGACGAATTAATCCGCGCACTGATCGAACAGGCGCCGCCGCATCTGCGACCGGGCGGCTTGCTCGCGCTCGAGCTCGGATTTGGCCAGGCCGAAGCGCTCTCAGAGCTTCTCGCGCAAAAAAATTACCACGACATCGAGTCAAAAACGGATTATTCAAATATCCCGCGTTTCCTCTTTGTCAGATATGGATAGAATCCGCATCCACGGTGGCCATCCGCTTTCCGGTTCAATCAAGATCAGCGGTTCGAAAAACTCCGCGCTGCCGATTCTGGCCGCGACCTTGCTCACGCGCGAGCCATGCATCATTCATCGCGTCCCCGATTTGAGCGACACGCATTACATGCTGCAAATTTTGACCCATCTCGGCGCGCAAGTGGAACGCGCCAGCGGCACGGTGAGCGTGACGGCGGAGAAAATAGAATCGACCGCGCCCTATGATGTTGTTCGCCGAATGCGCGCCTCGGTTTGCGTGCTTGGACCGCTGCTCGGCCGTTGCAAAGAAGCGACTGTCTCGATGCCGGGCGGTTGCGTGATTGGCGATCGCCCGATTGATTTGCATTTGAAGGGATTCGAAGCGCTCGGTGCGGCGGTGCGCGTGGAAAGCGGCAACGTGAAGCTGTTCGCACCGAAACTGGCCGGCGCGGTAATCAATCTGCGCGGCAAATTTGGACCGACGGTTCTTGGCACCGACAACGTGATGATGGCGGCTGTCCTCGCCGAAGGAACAACAGTGATCGAAGGCGCGGCGCAGGAACCGGAGGTTGTCGATCTTGCAAATTTTCTCAACAAGATGGGTGCGAAGATCGAAGGCGCGGGCACGCGCCGGCTCATCATTGAAGGAGTTAAAGAATTACACGGAGCCGAGCACGACATCATTCCTGATCGGATTGAGGCGGGAACATTTCTCGTAGCGGGCGCAATTTGCGGAAAAGGAATCACGATCAAGCGCGTCGAACCGGAGCATGTGCTGGCGGTGACGAATGCGCTAAACAATTGCGGATTTCGGATCGAATCGTCAGCTAATTCGATCAGCGTGTCGCCCAACGGCGATGCCAAACCGCTCGAGCTAATCACCGAGCCTTATCCCGGTTTCCCCACCGATATGCAGGCGCAAATGTGCGCGCTGCTTTCGACGACCGGTGGAATCAGCGTGATCACGGAAAATATTTTTCCACAACGCTACATGCACGTGGCCGAGTTGAAGCGCATGGGTGCGAACGTCGATCTTGAGGGGCCGACCGCCGTCATCAAAGGGGTCGATCATCTCTTTGGCGCGCCGGTGATGGCGAGCGATCTGCGCGCCTCCGCGGCGCTCGTGCTGGCGGGATTGAAGGCCGACGGAATTACGGAAGTCAGTCGCGTTTATCACATCGACCGTGGCTACGAACATCTCGATGAAAAATTGAGCGAACTCGGCGCGCACATCGAGCGAGTGAAAAGCTGATTATGGAACCGACTACAACATCGACATCTTCAAACGTGCGGACTTGGTGCGTGTTGGCCCACGCGACCGCGCTGGTTGGATTTTTAGTGCCGTTGGCCGGACACATCGTCGGGCCGCTGATCATTTGGCTGGCCAAACGCGGCGATTCGCCCGAGATCGACGCACACGGCAAAGAGTCGCTCAACTTTCAATTGTCGATGTTGATTTACAATCTGATCGCCGCCGTGCTCTGCCTGGTTTTGATCGGCTTCTTCATCCTCGCCATCCTGCACATTTTGAATGTCGTTTTTGTCATCATCGCATCGATTCAAGCGAGCGAAGGCAAAGTGTACCGTTATCCGCTCGCCATTCGGCTGATCAAATAATCGCTGTAGCCGTCGCCCTCCGGGCGGCGCAACGCAAGTGTGTCTTGGTGCCTCTGCGCCGCGCTCGCTCGCAGAGCGAAGCGGCGACAGGAGCCAAGCGGTTATAACTGTCCAATAAATGGCCACAATCTCACCAGTGTAAGGCCAATCATCCGCGTTTTTGGCCAAGCTGACGCGGACCGGATTTTCCCGGACGTAATTCCACTTTTGCGAGTAACTTTCTTCGCTGCGTAACACGTGGTCGAAAAAGCCGTGTTGCCAGATCGGATCGCGGGAATCCGTGTGTTCTATCACTTTGCCGAGAACCCGCTTCAGTGTGCCGACCCATTTTTCGAGACTGAAATCGCGTGGCCCGGCTATAAATAAATGCAGATGGTCCGGAAGAATTATATAACGACCAACCGCAATTCCATGATCTTTCTCCGCTTGCTCCGCGAATGCGATGAATGCGGCATGGATTTGGTCTTTGGCCAGAAGCGGACGCCGCCGATACGTGCAACAAGTGATAAAGTACAGCGAATTCCGTTTGTATATCCAGTCAAGCCTTCGCGGCGGTCGTGGGAATTTCGTCAACTTGCGTCAATTGTAGCCGTCGCCCTCTGGGCGACGCAACGGGCGCGTGCATTGGCGCCTCTGCGCCGCGCTTCGCAGAGCGAAGCGGCTACAGAAGCCCGCGCAATGTTTTCAGATTTTCCACGTCTTCGCGCAGATCTTTGCCTTTCGGTGTTTCCAGCACTTTTGGAATTTTGCGGAAACGGCGGCTGCGCATGATGAAATGGAACGCCTCCAAACCAATCTTGCCTTTGCCGATGTGTTCATGTCGATCTACACGCGAGCCGCGCGCGGTTTTGGAATCGTTCAAGTGAATCGCGACCAGGCGATCGAGACCGATGACGCGATCGAATTTGCGAAACATTTTTCGAGTCGCTGATTCGGATCCGATATCGTAACCAGCGGCGAAAACATGGGCGGTATCAAGACAAACGCACAGTCGTTCCGGCTCGCGTACGTTGCCGATGATGAACGCGATCTGCTCGAAAGTGCGACCAAGGCAGGAGCCCTGGCCGGCCGTTGTTTCGAGCGCGATTTTCGTTTTCACCTTCGGAATTCCGGCGAGCACGTGGTCGATCGAGGCGATGATTTTTTCGAGCCCAGCTTCTTCACCCGCCTCAAGGTGAGCGCCGGGATGGAGAACTAAAAACGGTAATTTCAATTGGTCCGCGCGCACGATCTCTTCGGTAAGAGCGCGCAAAGAGTTCGCGTGAAACTGCGGATTAGTGGCGGCGAGATTGATCAGATAATTCGAATGCGCAAAGATCGACAAGAGCTCGCCGCGTTGTCGATGTTCCAGGAAAGCGCGAATTTCATCGCGCGTGAGCGGGCGCGCGAACCATTGCATATTGTTCTTCACGAACATCTGCATGGCGCGGCAGTTGATCGAGCGGGCGCGCTCGATCGCCATGTGCACGCCTCCGCCGATCGACATATGCGCGCCCAGGATAATTTCGGATTGCGGATTGCCGATTGCCGATTGAACTGAACCTTGCCGTTGAATGCGCTTTTTCTTCATTCCGCGATCCGCAATCG
>DMCG01000170.1:8009-12765 GCA_003445855.1 Spartobacteria bacterium
TCCGCAATCGTCAGAATCTCTTCGGGTGCCACTCCGGCTTCTTCAGACTTCCTTCGCCGATATATTCGAAAAGTTTATACATCGGCGTGAGCAACACGCCGGGGCCATTCGCGTTCATCCGCACTTCGAAGTTCAATCTGTCGTCGAGAAAATGAATGTCGCCGTGGCCGAGCATGCCGAAAAGTTTGCCGGTGGCTTCGAAATGGTCGGTGTGAATGATTCCGTCTTTGATGGTGAAGTTCGCGCCGGCTTTGCGCGCGATGCTGTAACCGGCGCCGGGCAAAATATGGTTCAGGATTTCCGAAAGCGGACCGAAAATTGGGATGGCGAATACATCGCCGTCGGTCACTTCCACTTTTCCGCTGCCGTGCATGGTGCGGGCATCGCTGCCGAGGCCGGCAAAATCGTAGGCGCCGCTCAGCCCGCCGCGCGCGGTCTTATATTGGTAGTAAAGATCGGCCAGATGCGGGAAATCGATCCCGGCAACGGCAACGCTGGCATGATAATGCGGATCGTTGTGTGCGAGTGAAATATCGGCGGTGCCTCGGACCGTGCCGGAGAACAACGCACCCCTAAAATCGACAAGTTGCAATCGGTCGTTTGTGAAAAGAAGCCGTCCCGAGACGCGATCGAAGGGCAAGGTTTTACCCAGAAAACCGTAGTCCACGCCGTTAGCTGCATCGACCGTGACTTCGAGCCGCGTTTTCTTGCCGCCGCGGAATTGGTAAATGCCATTTGCGCTAATGTTCGGCGGCTGCCGGAATTTGTAGGGCACAACAGCCTTCCAGAGCTTCGGGTCGATCCAAAAGATTGCCTCAGCGGGGCGCAACGATGCTTTGACATTTGTAATGCGGACTTCGTGGTTTTTGAAATCGTAGGTGAAAGCTCCGGTGCCAATGCCTTCATCGCGCGCGACTCGCAAGTCGTCGTAGGTGATCGCGCCATCGCCGAAGCGGATTTTGGCGCTCGCTGAGTTCATCCAAACGCCGCGAAATCGAGTTCGATCGAGCGCTACGGTTCCCTCGCCTTTCCACGTCTCTGGCTGTCGATCCGGGCCGCGGATCGCGAGGTGAACGGTGGGCGGACGCGGCCATTCCCATTCGCTAAGAAATTGACTGAGTTCGGCGGAGACCAACGGGCGCAGTGCGCCTGGATTGATTGTGCTGTCGATGTTTAACCGAAAATCGTTAGGCGCCTCGAAGAGATCCGCATTGACCTGGCCGCTTTGATGTCGAAAACGCACATCGCGGAGCAATGCGCGCTCGCCGTCCCAGGAAAAATCGGCGCTCAAATCGGCGAAGGGCACCGTCTTATAAGCGAAGCTGTCAACGGCGGTATGACCGATGATTTTTAATTGCGGCCGATCATCTCCGAAATTTGCCGACCCGGAAAGCTCCACCAAAGGCGGCGCGTAAAACGCCGCGTCCCGGAGCGAACGCCCCAGTCCGAAAGCATCGAGAAAAGCTTTTAGATCCAGAGTGCTGCGCGCTTGAAAATTTGCCTCGTTGCTTTGTCGGCTCCAACTGGCGCGCCCGGCGAAGCTCCCCGCGAGATCCTTCCATTCACATCGACTGATATTCAGGCGTTGATCGGCCCATTCGGCGGCCGCGGACAAATCGCGGATTTCATATTGGCCGCGCTGCAATTGCTCGCCTCGCAGCGTCGCCTCGACTCGTGCATCCTCCAGTTGCGCGAGGTCTCCGCTGAATTTTACCTGCAAAGAAGGGTGCTCGCGCGGAAAGGTAAACTTTTGCAGCTCCGTCACCACGCGTTGCAACATCGACAATCGCTTTTGCCATTCTTCTTTCGAGGTTTCCGGCGAAGGCGTGTAATTTGCGCGTTTGATCAATTGTCCGGTCGCGGAAATTCGCATCCCGCAAAAAATTCCTTCGGCCTGACTGACGTAAATTTGTTCGGGCGGAAAATAAACGTGCGCGCGGAAGTTCTTAAGCTGCGCCTGCTCCACTTCTCCGTCGGCGCCCTTGAGTGGCAGCGTGATTTGTGCGTTGCGCACATCGAGCGCATTGAGAAACGGCTCATGATGGATGAGCGCGGCGTAATTGATGTCGAGCGAGATTTCGCTGATACGGGCGAGTGTATTTTCGCGCTTCTTGTAGTCGAAAATGCGCACATCTTTGGCGACCAGACCGCGAAACGGATCGAGCGTCAGGCGGCCGACGGAGGCTTCGACGCCGCGCTTGTGCAATTCTTCGACGACGCGATGACGCCACTGCCGGCTAAAGCCTTTTTTCGAGAGGTACCACCCGCTGCCAAGCAGGGCCGAGAGTGCAATCACCGCTGCGAAACGTCCCACGCTGATCACGAGCCGGCGCGCGAAAGGCGATTGTCGATCTTGCGCGCGAGCGGCGATTTGCGGCGATTCGAGAACAGGGGGCATCCTCTCACTGCTACGAAATACGTTTGCGATTTCAAGCTGTAGCGGCGCTCTATGAGCGCCGAATCTTCAGCGTAAAAAGTGCGACGGTCATAGACCGCCGCTACAGTAAAGCCTGCGTTTTCATTAAACATGTCGATACACGATCTTCCCGCGATCAATGCATCGCTCAATTTTGTGAGCACGATCTTTATCTCGACAGGCTGGTATTTAATCCGGCGTGGCGCGTGGCGCCGGCACGTGGCCTGCATGATCACGGCGGTGATTTCATCGACTTTTTTCCTCGCCGGCTATCTCGTGTATCACGCTCACGTGGGCGAAAGATCGACATCGTTCACCGCCCAGGGAATCGTGCGTCCACTTTATTTCTCGATGCTGATTTCGCACATTTTGCTCGCGTTCGTCACCTTGCCGTTGGTGATCCTGACTTTGATCCCTGTTTTCCGGCGCCGTTGGGATCGGCACAGGCGAATCGCGCGCTGGACGATGCCAATCTGGCTTTATGTTTCGGTGACGGGCGTGCTCGTTTACTTGATGCTCTACAAATGGTTCCCGCCACCGAATCTTGCACTCGGGCATTAGTTGATGTTTGATCAGAAGCCGTGCCCTTGCAGGCGAGGAAATTATGGTGACAATCGCGACGTTTAACGAGCCGGCCAAAGCGAAATGGCTGAAAGAGCGCTTTGAGCAGGCCGGCTTGCGTGTCGATATTCATAATGAAGGCCATTTGCAGCAGGTCGCGTTCATGTCGAGACCGCAGGCGAATGCAAAGGTGCTGATTGAGGACAACGATTTCGAGCGGGCGCAAGAGTTGATGGTCGAGTGGGAGGCGAGCGACCCGGACATTGCCGCGACCATTATTCGCTGCCCGCAATGCAGCTCATCACAAATCGAGTATCCACAATTGACGCGCAAAGCTATTACGCCGGCCATGGCGAGCGTCCTTTTTGCGCTCAAAATTTTTCCCAAGGAATTTTACTGCGAGGATTGCCATTTCACCTGGAGCAAGGGTGAGCAACGCACGCTGGCGCGCCTCTGGCATCGTTTCTTTCCCGGCCGCGAATCGGCCAATCAGAGCTAACGCGATCGTTTGATCATTTGCTTGTCGCATCGGGGGGCGCGGCTGAAAATCATTTGCGACACGATTTGTAGACCAATCATCGCCTCGTTCCATCCATGAAATGGCTCTTTGCTTTGCTCCTCGCCTTGGTCGTGTTCGGCGGCGCCGCGCTTTTTAGTTATTATCTTTTTTTCAAACAGGAGATTGCGGTGCGTCACGAGCAGCGCGGTGACGTAACGCCCGCGCCGACGCCCGATATCAGTTTGCCGGAATTTCAAGCGGCGGCGAAGTTGCGCCAGGAGAGCAAACTGATCGAGGCTCGCGACGCGCTCAGCGCCTTCATTCAAAAATATCCGACCGATCTGCATGCCGAAGAAGCCAAGGACTTGCTCGGCGAAGTGAACATCGACATTTTGCTTTCGCGGACTCCATCCCCGGAGAAACAGGAATACATCGTCAAGCCGGGCGACGTGCTGGTGGTTATTTCGCGAAGATTAAAAACCACGCCCGAGCTAATCATGCGCATGAACAATCTGAGCGGCACCATGCTTCACATCGGCGACCGCCTGCTCATTTCGCATCCTGAATTCGCGATTGCTATTCAACGCAAAGCGAAACTGGTGGTGCTGCTCGACCACGGCGCGTTCTTCAAGCAATATCACGTGCGCGAGGAGAAGCTGTCGCCCAAACAGCCGGCGAAAGTCACCACAAAAGTTGCGGAAACAATGGCGTGGCGAGATGGCAAGCGCGTCGGGTTCGGGACCAAGGAGTTCCTCGGGAGTACGCGCTGGATCCGGCTCGGTGCGCCGGCCTACACGCTTTATTCGGTGGCCGATTCGGCGCATCCCAACCTTGCTCAGCCACCGCCGCCGCAAGGTCTCGGTCTGGCTGCTTCCGATCTCGAGGAGTTGAGCGGTCTTGTAAACAACCGGACGCCTGTCACCATTACCGACTGATCAAATGGAGTTGGCACCGCTCGATTTTGAAAAACCGATCTTCGAACTGCAACGGCGTTTGCAGGATTTGAAGGACCATTCCGACGAGCACGAGGTCGATCTTGACTCGGCGGTTGAGGCAATTGAGGCGAAGATCCGCGAAACCCGCCGCGAAATTTATGGCAACCTGACGGCCTGGCAGCGCGTGCAAATCGCGCGTCATGTGCAACGCCCGTTCGCGCTCGATTACGTCGAGCGCTGTTTCACGAATTGGATCGAGCTGCGCGGTGATCGCCATTTTGCGGACGACAAAGCGATGCCGAGCGGCCTTGCCCTGCTCGGCTCGCAACGTTGCGTCGTTCTCAC
>DMCG01000230.1:0-152 GCA_003445855.1 Spartobacteria bacterium
TTGATCGAGAAGAAGGGGTTCGCCGATTTGATCCACGCCTGTCGATTGCTCAAGGACCGCGGGAAATTATTTCGCTGCGAGATCATCGGTGAAGGCCCGCTCGAAAAAGAATTGCGCCGGCTGATCGATCAACTCGATCTGCAAAATTGCGT
>DMCG01000230.1:463-2123 GCA_003445855.1 Spartobacteria bacterium
ATCGCGGAGCATTTGGCGGCGGGAACAGTTTTTGTGCTGCCGAGCGTGATCGATCCCGATGGCGGCATGGACAATCTGCCCACCGTGATCATGGAAGCGATGGCGACGGGATTGCCGGTCATTTCGACCGCGATTGGCGGAATTCCAGAAATGGTCGTCGAAAATGAGACGGGAATTCTTGTGCCTCCTGGTGATGCCGGCGCGCTCGCCCACGCCATTGAAAAAGTGATTGTCGATCTTTCATTCGTGCGGCAGTTGGGCGCGAACGGACACAGGCGCGCCTGCGACCTTTTCTCGATCGAAAAGAATGCGCGGTCGCTAATTCGGATTTTCGAAGAGCTCGCCGATTCGAAGATCGACAATGTTAAAGCAGATCGCGAACGCAGTTGACCGCGCGCAGATAAACACTGTGCGGTCCGCCGCGCATGAGTTCCTGGCTCATCAAGTCCACCGGATGATTGCTTTGCGCAGGCATCGATTGCGGGATTCGTTTCTCGCCCCGCTTGCCGCGCGAAACTTCCAGCAGATCGCCGCACTTCGCGGGCGTGACAATAAATTCTACGTCGCCCGAGTTCAGAATGATGCGACCGATCGGTTCCCCGGCGTGCTCGCGCAGTTCGATGTCGATCTTGCGTCCGGAGGAATCGCTAAATTGCAGTTTGTTCCGTGCTTTCGTTTTCTCGGCGCGCCAGTTTAATTGTGCCGCGAGCCAACCTGCTAAAAGCACAGCGGCCGATCTGAAATCAGGCGCGAAATCAATCCGCGCACTTTCGATTTTGGCGAAATGATGGTGGGAGGCGGGATGATCGAAAAACTGCGCGATCGCAGAGCGGACTTTGTCCAGCCGCGTCCAATTCAAATCGCAAAGCACGACGCGCTGTCGTGCCTCTTGTTGCGCAGTCTCGACGAGACGCATTTGCGCAGCGAAACTACTCCACGTTTGGCTGTCGTAAATGAGCCGGTCGACCCATGCCCACAGTTGAGGGTCCATCGGGTCATGAAATTCGCCCTGCCACCAAAGATAAAACGGCAGGTCCGAATCGAGATGCGAGAAAACGATGCTCGGCAGCAGATTTGTGCAAGGCCCTTCGAGAAGAAACGAAAGTTGTTCGGAGCAGATCTGTTTGCTGCCGGCATGGCTGATGTGGCAGTGCGCGCTGATCCACGCATCGACACGGTTTTCTTTTGCCTCGGAATCGGCCCCAATGACGATCGCGCGGCAAGCGTGGCTTTGCGTGATCTGCGAAATGATCTGCGTGTTCTTTTCGAGTGAGCCGGGCGCTTCGCTGTAAATCGCGAGATTAATCAGCGACGCGCGTGTCATCGCGCCTTCGCCTTGTTCCCAAAGTTTCTTCAGCTCCTTGTCGATCTTGCCGATCTCGACCTGGAGGCCGAGCGAATAAGTTTCAGCGGTTGCAGGCATAATCAGTGCGATCATTCTGAGCGAAAGCGAAGGATCTCTCATTCAAGCGTGACGTGTTCGGTTTTTGAGAGGTCCCTCGTTCCGCCCGGGATGACAACGCAGGTGTGAATAAGGATACGAGCGATCGAGGACGAACTGAGTTCATAATCTTCGCCAGGTGCGCTCGTCGCGCGCAAGAAGATCGTCGGCTTCTTCCGGGCCCCACGAGCCGGCGGGATAAAAAAACAAATTGGGCGC
>DMCG01000230.1:2388-7727 GCA_003445855.1 Spartobacteria bacterium
TCGCCACTCATGGCATCGAGCAGCAAACGTTCGTATGCTTCCGGACTGGCTTTGCCGAACGAGGTCCCGTAATGAAAATCCATTTTCACCGGCTGGATGCGGAAACTTGTGCCCGGCATTTTCGCCTGCATGCGCAATGAAATTCCTTCGTCCGGCTGAATCCGAATAACGAGCACGTTTTGACCGAGTGTCACGGCTTCCTTGTTAAACAAAACGGCGGGCGCCTGCTTGAAGTGCACGGAAATTTCGGTGCCTGATTTGGGAAGCCGTTTCCCGACGCGCATGTAAACCGGGACGTCCGACCAGCGCCAATTGTCGATGAACAAACGCAAGGCAACAAAAGTTTCTGTCTTTGAATCCGCTTTCACGTTTTGTTCCTGCCGGTAACCGGCGACAGATTTGCCGTTGATCGCGCCTTGCGCGTACTGGCCGCGCACAACGGCCGAGGCGATTTCATCCTGAGAAAAACGGCGAAGCGAACGAACCACTTTCACTTTTTCATCGCGGATGCTGTCGGCGCTGAGACCGGTCGGTGGTTCCATCGCCACGAGGCAGAGCAGTTGGAGCAAATGATTCTGCACCATGTCGCGCAACGCGCCCGCGCCTTCGTAGTAACCGGCGCGACCTTCGACTCCGAGTGTTTCCGCGGCGGTAATCTGCACATGATCGACATAATGCCTGTTCCAGAGGGGCGCGAAGATCGCGTTCGCGAAGCGCAGCACCAAAATGTTCTGGGCCGTTTCTTTTCCGAGAAAATGATCGATCCGGTAGGTTTGTTCCTCCGCGAAAGAATTGCGGACGATGCGATTGAGCTCGCGGGCGGAAGCAAGATCGGTCCCGAACGGTTTTTCGACGATGACCCGCGCCCAGCTCCCCTCGCACGTTTCGTTCAAACCTGCCGCCTTTAAGTTTTTCAGGATCGGTTCGAACTGGTCGGGTGCGGCGGCGAAGTAAAAAAGACGATTGCCGCGTGTGCCGCGCTCCTTGTCGATCTTATCGAGGCGGTCCGATAAACTTTTGTAGCCGGACTCGTCCTCGAATTCGCTCCGGTGATAAAAGATTGATTGCGCGAAAGTTTTCCAGATTTCGTCGCGAACCGTTTGCCGTGAAAATTTTCGTGTGGCTTCCTCGAGCTCTCGTCGAAAGTCGTCATCGCTTTTTTCGCGTCGCGCAAAGCCGACGACCGTGACCGCGGGCGGCAGCTCACCGTCAGCCGCGAGATTGTAAAGCGCGGGGATGAGCTTGCGATGGGTGAGGTCGCCCGTCGCGCCGAAAATCACGATGCTGCACGGCTGCGGCACGGCGCGGTTGGACAAACCTTCGCGCAGCGGATTTGTTTGCTGTTGTTCGCTAGCCCTGTTCATCGTTGGAGCGTCCGCAGATTACGCAGATTTCCGGAGATTATGTAAGACGAATCTTCTGTAGCGGCGCTCTGTGAGCGTCGCGTTTATTTAGTCGGCGGTCATAGATCGCCGCTACAGTCAATTCGGCAATGGAAAGCGCCGAGTAAGGGCACGCACTTTCTCGCGCACGCGTCCCAGTGCAGCTTCATCGCTGCGATTATTCAGCGCCTCGGCGATCAAGTCCGCGATCTCGAGCATATCCTCTTCTTTCATGCCGCGCGTGGTCATAGCCGGCGTGCCGATGCGGATTCCGCCCGGCTTGAAAATTGGATAGGTATCGAAGGGAATCGCATTCTTGTTTACGGTGATGCCGGCGCGATCGAGAACTTCCTGGGCTTCCTTACCGTTTATTTCCTTCGGGCGAAGATCGACAAGCATGAGATGATTGTCGGTGCCCCCGGAAACGATGCGATAACCGTGCTTGGCGATTCCGGCGGCGAGGGCTTTTGCATTCACAACCACCTGCCGCTGATATTCGCGGAACTGCGGTTGGAGCGCTTCGCGAAAACAAACCGCTTTCGCCGCGATGACGTGCATAAGCGGTCCGCCCTGCACTCCGGGGAAAAGCGTCGAGTCGATTGCCTTTGCGAATTTTTCCTGACACAGAACGATGCCGCCGCGCGGGCCGCGCAAACTTTTGTGCGTGGTGGTCGTGACAAATTGCGCATGCGGAATCGGGCTCGGATGCTGGCCGCCCGCCACCAGTCCCGCAATGTGCGCCATGTCGATGAAAAGAATCGCGCCGACTGAATCTGCGATTTGTCGCAGCCGCGGAAAATCGAGCGTGCGCGGATAAGCGGAGGCACCCGCGGTGATCATGACCGGGCGAACTTCCTCAGCTTGTTTTTGCAGCGCCTCGTAATCGATCTGCTCGGTCTTTTCGTCCACGCCGTAATGCGTGACTTGATAAAACTTGCCGGAAAAATTTGCCGGATGCCCATGGGTGAGATGCCCGCCGTGCGCAAGATTCATCGTCAAAATCTTGTCGCCGGGTTTGATAGCGGCGAAATAAACCACCATGTTGGCTTGTGCGCCGCTGTGCGGCTGCACGTTCACGTGCTCGGCGCCGAACAATCGCCTGGCGCGATCGATCGCGAGCTGTTCGGCAACATCGACATTCTCGCAGCCACCATACCAGCGTTTGCCCGGATAACCTTCCGCGTATTTGTTTGTGAGGACGCTGCCTTGCGCTTCCATGACGGCGCGGCTCGTGAAATTTTCCGATGCGATCAGCTCGATATTTTCGAGTTGCCGTTTTTCTTCGGCGCTGATCGCGTCGAAAATTTCAGGATCAACCCGGCGCAGACCGCCGCCCGAGCCGGCGGATGATGTCGATCCACCGGGTTCGGTTTGAATCTGATGCGGTCGATCGCTCATTAGATAAGAAGAAGCCCCACTGCCGCGCGAAGTTGGCGCAAGCTCGCTTTGTTCTACGAAGGCGAGGACGCTGGGTAAAGCGTTTTTGATTGTTTGCGCACAGACCTCGTAAACTTGGCGGCCAAGGCCGATCGGGTCCGGCACATCGCGCCACACCGTCGTGTCCGGCTCTTCAAATTCGCGGAGCAGGAAGGATCTTTCAGCGCCGTGCGGGAAGAGCAGGTGGATCGTTTCCAGATGCGCTCCGGTCATGGCAAAAATGTGCGTGGCACGATCGATCAACGTGGCCGTCAACGGCTGGCTGCGAAGATGGCTGATGTCCACGCCTTCGTCTTCGCAAACTTGCACGGCATACAGACTCGGCGGCTGGCCGCGTACCGCATGCACGCCCGCCGAGGCGACCTCGATGTCTTTACGATTCCCCAGCAAACGGCGAAACAGCCCTTCCGCGATGGGACTGCGGCAAATGTTTCCCGTACAGACAAAAAGGACGCTTTTCACGATTCGCGCGGCGCGCGCGCGCGCTCATTTGCAACTTAGAATCGAACAGAGTCAAGTCAATCGGAGCTGGTGAAACAACGTGAGATAGAACGCCCCAACGCGCCTGCGGAACTTAACCGCACGAATATATTAGTCCCGAAAACATTGGCGTTAGCAGCAGACTGACAGTCACATGCAAGTAATAAAGAAAGTTATTCGCTCAACCGTAGCCAAGTTGGGCTACGACATCATTCGACGGCCGCCCGACGCGTTTTCGGACATGAAACGCTTTGTGCCCCCTGGCGTCCGTCCGCTCATTCTCGATGTAGGTGCAAACGTTGGACAATCTGCAAAGAGGTTTAAGCAGGTACTTCCTTTGAGTGTTGTCCATTGTTTTGAGCCTAGTCGCGACACTTTCGATCAGTTGAAACAAAGAATATCATCGCCGAAACGCCTAATCACCGGGTCCAGCTGGCGGTCGTGTGGCTGATTGGCGAGGCCCGTCAGACGCGTGTATAGAATCGCGATGCGCCGGCGATGGAAAAAATTTCGCTACCGACTGGAATGGGCCGGTCTTCACGCCGCGGCAAAACTAGTTCCATTGCTCTCCCGCAAAGCCTGCTTCCGCCTCGCGCGCATTCTCGGATTTGTCATGTCGATCTTTGATCGACATGGCCGCAAAGTCGCGCTGAGCAATCTGGACGTTGCCTTCGGCGACGAATTGCCGATCTCTACGCGGCGCAAAATCGTTCGTCAATCGTTTCAGCATTTCGCGCGGACCTCGCTCGATCTTTTGTGGAGTCCGCGCCTGACGCGCCAAAATCTCTCGCGTTACATCGAGTTGCAAAACTTCGAGGAGACGGCGCACGGCACCGGACCGGAGCGCAGCGTGATGATCGCGTGCTATCACTACAGCAATTTCGAATGGCTCAGCATGGCCTGCGGATTTCTAGGTCTGACTGGCACAATCATTGCGCAGGAATTCAAAAACTCGCTGCTCGATCCGATTTTCAAAAATATTCGCGAGCAATCCGGACACGAGTTGGTTCCGCGCGAACGAGGAATCGTTAGGCTTTACAAAGTGCTGCGACGAAAAGGGCGCACCGCGCTGCTTGTCGATCTTACCGTTCCGCCGACCCAGGGCGCGGTGGTGATCGATTGTTTCGGTTTGAAAACCAGCGTCACTTCCGCGCACGCCTGGCTGCATGAACGGACCGGGGTGCCGATTGTTCCGGCCCATTGCGAGCCGTTATCGGATGGCCGTTATCGCCTCGTTTTTCATCCCAAGATCGACAATACGCCGGGCATGACGCACCAGCAGATTGCGCAAGCGTGTTGGAATTCGTTCGAGCCTTACGTGCGCAAAAATCCAGCGCCGTGGCTGTGGATGTACAAACACTGGCGCTACCGGCCGCTCAACGCCCACCGCAAATATCCGTTTTACGCGCACACGTGGGTGCGATTCGACGAAATTCTTCAACCGGACGATCTGCCATCGGGCGTTACATCAACAACTGAGTCGCCAGAGGTCGCCGATGGTTGACAAAGCGCGGCCGAGCTCTTCCAGTATAGAACTTATGCGCCTCGTCGCCTCCTTTTCGTTTTTCCTTGCAGCGGCGGCATGCGCGGCGCTTTTGACGAGCTGTCAAACTTCGCCGCTGGCCGGCGGCAAAGCGTATCACGTGACGGCTTATCGCCCGCACGATCCAGCGGCGGTGCGGGTGAAGGTTTCGTTGTCAAAGCAAAATATTTATGTGATGGAGGGCGATCGTAGTCTGATGGCGGTTGCTTGTTCGGTTGGTATTCCCGAAAAGCCGACGCCGAAGGGCAACTTCACGATTTATTCAAAACAGGAACGCAAACGTTCCGGATCATACGGATTCAGCGCGCAGGGCGATCGCGTTGTCCCTTCGACCGGTGGCGGGTCGGGGCGCTACGTCGGTTATCCGATGGGCTACTGGTGTGAGTTTGCCCCCGCCTACGGATTTCACCAGGGTTTCGTTCATCTGCACCCGCGGACGCACGGTTGCATCCGATTGCACGGGGAGGCTGCGCCGAAGTTTTTTGCGCTCGTGAAGA
>DMCG01000230.1:8006-11359 GCA_003445855.1 Spartobacteria bacterium
GATCCCGATCCGCGTTTAATGATTACGGACGCGGCATTCACCAAACCGAGCGGCCCACTTTTGGAGTAGTTTTGGGAACGCGGGCTGGCGCCTGCGATTTTGTGAGCACGAACCTTATTTCCAGCGGCACGACGGCGCGCGAGAAAGTGAACTTGCGCACGCCGGATGTGATGGCGGCGGTGCAGCAGCAGGTCGAGGCGCATTATCGGAGCGACATTGTGGAAAAAGTTCGTCGCGCCGGTGGGATTATTTCCGTGGGCGACACCACCGTGCGCCTCGCCAAGCAATTTGGCTTTTGCTACGGAGTCGAGCGCGCCATCGATCTCGCTTATGCCGCGCGCAAAGTTTTCAAGGACCGCCGGCTCTTCATTGTCGGCGAGATCATTCACAATCCCGAGGTCAACGAACAAATCTCCTCGTTAGGCATCAAAAATCTGACGGGCAACAATAAGCAGGCCGACATTTCCGATCTCGGACCCGATGACGTCGTGATCGTACCGGCGTTCGGCACGGAATTGTCGATCCAACAACAAATTAAGGAACGTGGCTGCCAGATTGTCGATACCACTTGCGGCGACGTGATGAGCGTTTGGAAACGCGTGCGCAAATACGCCAGCGAATCGGTTACGTCGATCATTCACGGCAAGGCCGAACACGAGGAGACCAAGGCGACCAGCTCGCGCGCTCTCGGCGATGGAAAAGGTCATTACCTCGTCGTGCTCACGCTGGCTGATGCCGATTATGTTTGCAATTACATCCGGCATGGCGGCGATAAGCAGGCGTTTCTCGACAAATTTCGCGGCGCTTATTCACCCGGTTTCGACCCCGACGTGCATTTGCAAACCGTCGGCGTCGCGAATCAAACCACCATGTTGCGTGGCGAGACTGAGGAAGTGCAACGACGCGTTCGGCAGGCGATTGCCGATCGTGACGGTCCGGAGCAGGCGGCAAAAAATTTCCGGTTCTTCGACACAATTTGCGGCGCGACACAGGAACGGCAGGATGCATTGCGCGAGTTGCTTAACGTTCCGATGGACCTCTTGCTCGTCGTCGGCGGTTATAACAGCTCGAACACTTCGCACCTCGCCGAAATGGGCGAGGAAAAGTTGTCCACGTATTTCGTGCTCAACGCCTCGCGCCTGCTCTCGCGCGACGAGATCAAGCACTACGATCTGCACGAAAAGCGCGAAGTGATCGCGAGAAATTGGTTGCCGCACGGCCGCGCCGTTATCGGCATCACCGCCGGCGCATCCTGCCCGAATAATTTGATCGAAGAGACGTTGATTCGTCTGTTTGAGCTTCGCGGAATCGTTCGCGAAGAACTCGAAGCCGCGGCCTAAGATCGACAATTGCTGTAGCGGCGCTCTATGAGCGCCGAAATGATATTCGCACGCGCGAGGTCGGCGGTCACAGACCGCCGCTACAAGTGCAGTTTCATCCACGCATTTGCAGTGCGAGACGCGAAATAGTTGCGATTATGCGCGCAATCTGGAAAGGCAGCATCAGTTTCGGGCTGGTCAACATCCCGATCGCTTTGTATCCGGCGACCAGGAAGGAGGAACTGAAGTTTCGGCTCTTGCGCAAAAGCGATCTCAGTCCGGTCAACTACAAGCGCGTCGCCGAAAAAGACGGCACAGAAGTTCCATGGGACCAAATCGTGAAAGGTTATGAGTACGAAAAGGGGAAATTCGTCGTGTTGAAGGACGAAGATTTTGAGCGGGTCGATCTGGAGGCGACCCAGACCGTGGACATTCAGGATTTTGTCCATGTCGATGAAATCGACCCGATATTTTTTTACAAGCCGTACTACCTGGAGCCGCAAAAAGGTGGCGACAAAGCCTACGCGCTTTTGCGTGATGCCTTAAAGGACAGCAAGAAAGTCGGCATCGCCAAGGTTGTCATCAAGACGCGGCAATATCTCGCCGGGGTAAAACCGGAAGATGGCGCGCTCGTTCTCGAGTTGATGCATTTCGCCGACGAGCTGGCCGGCACGGAAAAGCTTCATGTTCCTAAAAAGGTAGAGGTCGGGAAACGTGAGATGAACATGGCCAAGTCATTGATCGAGAGCATGAGCGCGAAATGGGATCCGAAAAAATATCATGACGAATATCGGGAAGCGCTCATGGAAGTGATTGAAGAGAAAGTCGAAGCCGGCGGCAAAGAGATCGAGCAGAAACCAAAAGCCAAACCGAAACCGACCAAAGTGATCGATCTTGTCTCCGTCTTGCAGCAAAGCTTGAAGGAAACGCAAGGCGCGAAGAAAAGATCGACAATGGAGCCGCGGGGGCGCGAGCGACATGGACGGGCGGCCCGAACGGGTGAGCTCGCCGCGGCGAGCGAATCAATGAAACGTCGCGCAAAACACGCGCACCACGAGAAGAAGGCCGCTTAGCTCTCGTTGTAGGGCAAGCGCGGCGCTTGCCGGGGTATTTGGTTGGCAGGCGGGGCGCCTGCCCTACAATTTTCCAGCGCCGCGCGGATTTCTTGACAGACAAGATCGACATCGTTCAGCCTTAACGCTCATGAATTCTCTCAATCGTTATGCGGATCCGGTTTACTGCATTATGCGGCTAATCACTGGGTTGCTGTTTGCCTCACACGGCGGGCAGTTAGTGCTCGGCATGTTTGGCGGAATGCCCGGTTCAGAAAAGCTGATGATGCAGGTCGGCGGCTGGATTCAACTTGTCGGCGGGTT
The DNA here is from genome assembly GCA_003445855.1 of Spartobacteria bacterium. GTDB lineage: Bacteria > Verrucomicrobiota > Verrucomicrobiia > Chthoniobacterales > UBA10450 > UBA10450. Next base: position 10,702 of record DMCG01000230.1, read on the forward strand.
CCTCATTGCCTTTGGCCTGCTGACGCGTCTGGCCGCATTCATTTCAAGCGGCACGATGGCTGTGGCCTATTTCATGTTGCATGTGGCCAACGCCGCAACTCCCGCAGCGAAGTTCTTCCCGATCGCGAGCGCCGCGCCGCAGTTTTCTAATCACGGCGAGCTCGCTGTGTTTTATTGCTGGGTGTTCTTGTTCATTTTTTTCTACGGCCCGGGAGGTTGGAGCATCGATGCACTGATGGGCAGAGGAAAAACTGCTGCCGCCGCAGCACCGTAATTAAACGCAAGATCGACATCTATATTTGGATGAAACAGACATCCGCGCTGCGAAAATTTCTCATCGCGATTTTCATCGCTGTCATTGTGTGTGATCCGATTTGTAACGCGAAAGCGCAGGATTGGGCGAAAGAGCGACTCAACAAATCGCCGCGTCACGGCGAATGGGTCGACATTAAATCCGGCGATCGCACGATCAAAGCGTTCGTGGTTTATCCGGAATCAAAAAAGAAAACGCCGGTTGTTCTTGTCATTCATGAAATCTTTGGACTCACGGATTGGGTCCGCGGCCTGTGCGATCAACTGGCCGAAAATGGCGTGATCGCAATCGCGCCCGATTTGTTGTCCGGGCAAACGTTTTCCGATATTGATGGCGCGCGAAAAG
>DMCG01000230.1:11665-12600 GCA_003445855.1 Spartobacteria bacterium
CCGATTACGCGCTGAAGATTCCCGCGTGCAACGGCACTCTCTCGGTGTGCGGTTTTTGCTGGGGCGGGGGCGTGACATTCGCCTACGCGAATGACAATTCGAAGTTGAAGGCAGCGTACTCATTCTACGGATCGGCGCCGGACGATCCATCAAAGGTGGCGAACATTCCGTGTCCGGTTTACGGATTTTATGCCGAGAACGATGAGCGCGTGAACGCGACCATTCCGAAAGCGGAAGACTTAATGAAAAAGGCCGGTAAAAAATACGAGCCGGTGATTTACAAAGGTGCGGCGCACGGTTTCATGCGTGAGGGCGAAATGCCAGATGCAAACGAGGCAAACAAGAAAGCGCGCGACGACGCCTGGGCGCGCTGGAAGACATTGCTCAAGCAATTGCCGTAGTTTTCGGTAGGGCGACGCTCTGCGGAGCCGTAGGATTTTTTCGTCGGCTCGACAGAGTCTCGCCCTACCGGCTGTAAATTTCCAGCGTCAGGTGCGCCGGTTCGTGGCGCTATTTCCCGATCTTAAGGAGCGACGCGGTCCGTAACTGTGTCGGTATGGAACGCCACGTGTTCGCGCAATTCGAACCAACCGCCCTGGCTTTTCGACGTCTGCGTCACGCTGTTCTTCTCGTTGGTGGCGAAATCCTGCCATGAGTTATAGCGCGCGATGGTGAGGAATTGCCAGGGACTGCCTTCCAGGTGCTGCATCAATGCGTTGCCCGCGGAGGTGTTGCCGCTTTGTGCGGTCGGGGCTTCACCGAGCATTTTCTCCAGTTGATCGCGATGTCCGGGAGCGGCCCGAAACACTGAGGCGACATAGACCGAGCCTGCGCTCTTGGATTTCGACGCATCGTCAATTCCCATGGCGCGTGCGAAGTCGGACCAGGCCGGGCCGTTGACAAAAGTATCGTTGTGCCAATCACTCAAGTCGCGC
>DMCG01000213.1:0-563 GCA_003445855.1 Spartobacteria bacterium
ACTCCTCAACAAATCGTCGATCAGATTCTCTCCTACGAACCGCAGTCAAAAATCGCCGTCCTCGCCCCGCTGGTGCAAAATCAAACGGGGGAATTCCGCGACGTCATCGAAAAAGTGAAGCGCGAAGGGTTCGTCCGTGTTCGCGTGGACGGCGAGATCATCGAGCTCGGCCGGCCCGAGCCGATTCGCCTGAAAAAGAACGAGCGTCACACGATCGAAGCGGTAGTCGATCGACTGGTGATCCGCGATGGAATTCGCGCTCGTTTGACCGATTCGATCGAAACGGCGCTGAAGTGGGGCGGGAATCGAGTGATCGTGCTGCGAGGCAGGGACGCGTCGCCGACGTGTCCGACAAATTCATTACAGGATGCAAAAAGCGACGGACGGCTCGGAGATCCGTCCCTGCCAGGCTGGCAAGAATTCCGTTACTCGACCGATTACGGAAACGCGGAGACCGGTTTTACCTTGGGAGAACTGACACCGAAACACTTTTCATTTAACAGTCATCTCGGCGCCTGCCCGGCTTGTCACGGTCTCGGCACGCAACTGGTTTGCGATCCGGA
>DMCG01000213.1:842-2810 GCA_003445855.1 Spartobacteria bacterium
CATTTGCAAGGCGCGCTCGTGAAACATTTTCGTGTCGATGAGGACGTGCCGTTCGCGGATTTGCCGGAGCCGTTCAAGGAAGCGCTTTATTTCGGCACAAATGGCGAGCCGATCGAAATGAATTTCGCTAGCAACGGCGAAAAGAAAGTTGCGAAGCCATTTGAAGGGCTCGTGCCGCAAATGCAACGGCTTTACGAGCAAACGGGGAGCGAATTCACGCGCAATCGAATTCGCGCATTTATGACGCGCGTACTGTGCAAGATCTGTGACGGGGCGCGACTCAAGCCCGAAATTCTCGCTGTCACCATACGTGGCGCAAGTTTGCAACTTGCAAAAGATCGCAACTTGCAAAGTTGCGCCACGACCGAGTTGAACATTCACCAATTCAGCGAACAAACGACCGAGGCCGCCGCGCGTTACATCGACAATCTCGAGTTGAGCGCTCAGCAACGGACGATCGCAGCGGAAGTCGTGCGTGAAATTCAATCGCGCTTGCAATTTCTCGTCGAAGTGGGCCTCGGTTATCTCACGCTCGATCGCGAGAGCGGCACGCTGAGTGGCGGGGAAGCGCAGCGCATCCGGCTGGCGTCGCAAATAGGTTCTGGGCTGGCCGGCGTTCTTTACGTGCTCGACGAGCCGAGCATAGGGCTGCATCAACGTGACAACGCGCGTTTGCTCGGGACGCTGCGACGGCTGCGCGATCTTGGCAATTCCGTCATCGTGGTCGAGCACGATGAAGAAACGATCCGCGCCGCGGACCATATTGTCGATCTTGGACCCGGGGCCGGGCCGCGCGGCGGGCAGATCGTCGCGCAAGGAAAACTTGAAGAGATTTTGCGCGCGAAAAATTCGTTGACGGCCGATTATCTTTCCGGCCGCGCGCGCATCGCGATTCCGAAACAGCGGACGAAACCGCGCTTGCCGAAGAACGGCGAAGGTTGGCTCACGCTCGTTGGGGCAGCGGAAAACAATTTAAAAAATGTGGATGTTTCGTTTCCGCTCGGCTGTTTCACTTGCGTGACGGGCGTATCCGGCAGCGGCAAATCGACCCTGGTCGACGACATTCTGCGCCGCGCATTGTTTCGCCATTTTTACAATTCGAAAGAAAGACCGGGCTCATATCGCGCGCTCACAGGCCTCGAACAAATCGACAAAGCGATCGTGATCGATCAAAGCGCGATCGGCCGAACGCCGCGCTCGAATCCGATCACCTACACGGGGGCGTTCACGCCGATCCGGGAGCTCTTCGCGCAACTGCCGGCGGCGCGTGTGCGCGGTTATGACGCGGGGCGTTTCAGTTTCAATGTCAAAGGGGGGCGCTGCGAAAATTGCGAGGGCGGCGGACTGATCAAGATCGAGATGCACTTTTTGCCCGATGTGTACGTTGAGTGCGAAGTTTGCCGCGGCCAGCGTTACAATCGCGAGACGCTCGAGATCACCTACAAAGGGAAAAATATTGCCGACGTGCTGAAGTTAACTGTGGATGAAGCGGCGCGATTCTTCCGGAATGTGCCGACCATTTCGGACAAGTTGACGGCGCTGCTCGATGTTGGTCTCGGCTATTTACAGCTCGGCCAGGCCGGGACTACGCTTTCCGGCGGAGAGGCCCAACGGGTGAAACTTGCGACCGAGCTTGCGAAAAAAGCGACCGGTCGCACACTTTATATTCTCGACGAGCCGACGACCGGTTTGCATTTCGCGGACATTGAGAAGCTGCTGCAGGTGCTGATGAAATTGCGCGACGCCGGAAATACGGTCGTCGTGATCGAGCACAACCTGGAAATGGTCAAGTGCGCCGATTGGATTGTCGATCTTGGACCCGAAGCTGGCGAGCGCGGCGGCGAGATTGTCGGAACAGGTCCGCCGGAGGCGATTGTCGATCTTGCAAAAAGTTACACCGGAAAATTTTTGCGGCCGCTCCTGGAAAAACGATGAAGACATTCACAGACCATCGCGCAATCGTTTTCG
>DMCG01000213.1:2991-5526 GCA_003445855.1 Spartobacteria bacterium
GGCGGCGGCGCCGTTGGCGGAAGGAGTGCCGGAAGTTGCGGTGATGCGTCTGCAAACATTGCTTGGCCGCAATTTGCCCGACGAAGAGTGGCGCGCTGTCGCAGAAAAACTTGCAGAAGCGTTAGTCGCGGCAAAGCAGCCAGCGGACGCGCTTACTTTGCTTGCGGCTCCGCGGCTCCGCGAAATTTCATCGACAATATTCTGGCGGGCGCAAGCTCTGGCGAGTTTGCATCGATGGACGGAAGCATTGCCGCTCTACGAGGAGTCGGCGAGGGCCGATAATTCGCCTTTTCGAGAGAGCGCAATTTTCGGAGCGGCGGAAATGTTGCGAGCGCTGGAGCGGCGGGATGAAGCGCTGCAGAAATTTTTCATTCTCTTTCCCGACAAAGAGTGGGGTACTCAAGCGCGGCTCCGATCGGCCGAACTGTACATCGACAAGTACGACGCCGTTAACGCCCGGCGCGTGCTGGACGAGATGCAACCGAAGTCGACCGCGGAGAGAAAAGAGCGGCGTCTTTTACGCGGCCGGCTCGAGCTGGTCTTGCAGCGGCCGGAGAGGGCGATCGGCGCGTTTCAAGCACTTCTGAAAAAACCAAAGAGCGCAAGTCATGCGGTGGTGATTGCGGCGCTTTCCGGCATTGCCGACGCGCATCTGCAATTGAAAACGCCGGAGACGGGTGACGATGTGCTGGAGGATTTCATTGAGCGTCATCCGCAAGATGTCGATTTAGCGCTTATTTTTGGAAAATTGGATGAGCTGTATCGCGCGGAGCGAAAATTGTCGCGGAATGAACTCGAGCGCTGGGCCAGAGATCCCGCGCAACCCAGGCGCGGGTTTGCGCAGTGGTATCTGGCGCGCCTCGATCTCCGGGCCGGACGTCGCGACCGGGCTTTGGAATCGTTTGCCGCGCTGCGCCGCAACGAAACCAAATCCGCGGCGCTTGCTCCAGCCCTCCTCGAGTACGCGCAGCTCAAATTAGAAGAACGCGATTTTGATGGCGCGATTGCCGTTCTAAACGAAGCGCGGGCGCTCCAACCGGAGGCGACTTTGCGCGACCGCATCGATCTATTGACGGCACAAGCTCAATATCTGGCGAAACGGTTTGAAATCGCGACCGCGACCTTTGAGAGAATCGCGCATTCGCCGTCGCCCTGGGCAAAGTTATCGCTTTTCAACGCCTCCATCGGCTGGCTCCAACTCGGTGATCACGCCCGTTTTCTGGCCGACTACGATGAATTTGAAAAGCAGGGCGGCGATGAGGAATCGCGCGCCGAGATGCGGCTCGAAGAAGGATTGGTGCAGGCGGCAAACGGCGGCGACAAAGCGGCCGACGCGCTGCAAAGTTTCTTGCGCGATTTCCCCCGGAACCCGCGCGCATCGGAGGCTTGGGTTGCTTTGGCCGAACTGGCCTTTCATTCCACGCCGCCGCGCCTGGACGAAGCGCAAAAAGATCTCGTTCGCGCAACGGAATCTAAACCGACGGCGGCGGCCGCGGAGCGGAGCGATTATCTCATGATTTGGATTAAAGACGCTGAGAGCGCAAACGGCACAGATGTGGTCGAACTGGCAAATCTTTTTCTGCAAAAACATGCCACATCATCGTTTGCGCTGGATGTTCGCATGAAATTAGCAGAAACTTATTATCGTCGGCAGGATTTCCCAAACGCCCAAACGCAGTTCGAGCTTCTCGCACAACAAAATCCGCCAGGGCCGCTCACGGAAAAGGCACTTTTTTTCGCAGCGGAATCGGCGTTGTCGAGCATGGGCGCACATTCGCTCGATCGGGCGATCGTCCTTTTTGATCAAGTGGTGCGCTTAAATGGCGAGCTGAAATGGGCCGCGCGCAACGAACAGGCTGTAATCGAACGCAAACTGGGCAAGCCGCAGGATGCGCTCTTATTATACGATGAAGTGTTGAAGAGCGACGCCGGGCCGTCCGAAAAACGAGAAGCACTTTGCGGCAAAGGCGACATCCTTTTCGAGATGGGCGGGAACGTAAATTATCGGCGGGCGGTCGACGTTTACGATCAGTTGGCCTCTGATAAGGAAGAGCCGACCCACTGGCGCAACCAGGCGCTTTTCAAAAAAGGTCTTTGTTTAGAGAAGGCAACCGACCGCGCGGGCGCGCTTTCGGCATTTTACGAAGTCCTGGAGAATGAGGCACGCCCCGGTCGGTGGCGCGAACTCTTCTGGTATTACAAAGCAGGGTTCAACGCGGCGCGCCTGCTGGAAGATGATTCGAAATGGGAGTCCGCGGCCGCCATTTATCAGACGTTGGCGGCAACGGGAGGCAACCGGAGTGAAGAAGCTAAGGCGCGCCTCAACCGCCTCCGCCTCGAGCATTTCCTATGGGGGGATTGACTCGGCGCCAGAGCATCAATTTTCCTATTGTTTTAGATGGCGAAAAGGCGCACACTTCTAGCATGACAACTGCAACCAGGTTTTATCGTCTGTTTGGTTGGTCTATTCGGTGCGCGAGCGTGGCGCTGTCGCTCGCGTTCTGCGCATCGTTGCTTGCTGATTCGAGCAAAAAC
>DMCG01000211.1:0-578 GCA_003445855.1 Spartobacteria bacterium
ATCTCCGGCAAGTTCGCCTGCGCTAATTGCAAATTGACGACGATGGGAGTTTTCCAACCATCCGGCTTTTGGAGAAGCGCGAGGATGTTCGTCTTTGTCGCTTCGGCGAGATCGGAAACTGCGCCGCGCAACTTCGCATCGGCACCATAAACGATGAATTGTCGCGACGGGCTTATACTGCGTTCCGGCGGCGCGGCCAGCATCGCCCGCTGCGCGAGCAAGATCGACATGATCAAGGTGAAAATCGCGTGGCGGTTCATGTTTCTCGAAAAGTGAATGATATCCGGCATGCGAGCACGCGGGCGAGCCGGAAATGAGCAAATTTTTTCTCTAAGGCAGCGTAAAAAATGCAACTTTCGCTGCTCGAGTGTGTGTAATTGGTAGAAACCCCAAATATCTATGAATGCAAAACGTATAGTTTTACTAAGCTGCGTTGCCGCGTTGGCGTTACCTGGTTCAGTTGCAACTGGTCAGACGCGCGGTGGCGGCCGCGGCCACGTTGGCTCGATGCCGGCTCGAAGCGCGCCGACGTTTACCCGCAGCGCACCATCGGGAACATCCCGGAATTGGAGTGGCCA
>DMCG01000211.1:873-6541 GCA_003445855.1 Spartobacteria bacterium
GAATTGGAGTGGCCAAAATTGGAGCGGCCAAAATTGGAGTGGCGATTGGCGGCATCATCATCGATTCTCCGGTAACCAATTCATCTTCAGCGGTGGATTTGGTTTTCCGTTCTCCTACGGATATCCCTATTACGGTTACTATCCGTACGATTATTACGGCTACGGCTACGGTTATGGCCCCTACGGGTCCTACTCCCCCTACGGATACGATTATTATGGCGGGTCCGATTACGGTTACGGCTACGGCGATCAAGGATACGGCTACGGAGATCAAGGATACGGCTACAGCAATCGTTACCGCGGAGGATCTTCGGTGGTGGAGCTGCAGCGCCGGCTGGCTCGGGCGGGCTACTACCATGGTGCTATTGATGGAATCATGGGACCCGCAACGCGACGCGCGTTGCGCGCGTACGAACGCACCCACAATCAGCGCGGGTACGGCATGACCGATCGCTACTAGTTTCTGGCGACAATTGAAGTCGGCTGATTCCGCGATCGATTGTCGATCTTTCGGTTGGTTGGCCGGCGGGCTCGAAGGGTGAAAGGGAGGGCCCGCCGGTCGCTTTTATTGCGATGGAGCGTTTAGCAGAACGTTGTTTTGGTGAAATTCGATCGCGCCCATCTTAGCGACTAATTTGCGCTCCCGCTCAACCGCGGACCAGAGATCGGCAAAAATGAAATCCATGAACTGCATGATCTCTGGACGAATGGGGAGCCGGCCAATGCTGCCACCTTTATTCGATGCGGCTATTTTGCCTTCCTTGAGATTGATTGCGTAGAGAGAGCCGCTGTAGAGCGACAAGCCAAAAAGCGAACGTTCGGCGGTGATGGCAACTTTGCCCTCACCAAATCCAATGATGGCGCGCTTAAAATCGAGCAGCGGCTTGTTTAAGGAAGACTGCTTACTCTTAAGGGCAGACGCGAAATAGGCGTTCACCTGCTCCTCTGTGAACTGAAGCTGCGCCGGCCGGTGATAAGTAATTGCGTTCTCCAGTTCGAGGCTGATCTGGGAAGGCAATAAGATGGCCTTTACCGGCGGCGGAACATCTGGCGGCAGGACCATTTGGATCACCGCCGCCGTGGCACAGGCACCGAGGATAAATTTGGAAATCCTAAAAAAGAAAAGCCGAATTTTCACCCGCGTCGGATCAAACATGTTTCGAACACGACGCTGAGTCTCCTTCAGACCTTCCCGTGGCGCCTTCAGCGTCGTGGCGGTGCGATCGAGACGCGCGCCACAACTATGACAATAAATGCGTTCCGCCTCATTTTCGTGCCCGCACTCGGAACAAATTAATTTGGTCATGCGCTTGGTTCTTTCTTTGGCGTGCTCGTTTTTGTCAATGCTGCGGGCGAAGTCTTCGGGGCCGTCTCCGCGGCCGCAGTTGATTTTTCTGCGGCGGCGCCGGCGGTCGACGCCGAATCCTTTTTCGCCGCTTCCTTGTACGAGTTACTTCGATAATCAGTTGCGTAGAAACCAGAACCTTTGAAGATCAGACCCGCCCCCGTGCCAAGAAGGCGCTTTACTTTTCCGTGTCCCCATCTGGGCAGCCGGCAAAGCTCTTTCGGGCACTCGCGAAACGGCTTGTCGCGCATGGATTGAAACGCCTCAAAAGTTTGGTCGCATTTCGCGCAGGAATACTCGTACGTGGGCATGGCGACGAAAATCAACAGCTGAAGGACGGTCGGAAGTGTGCATGAAAGCAAGCACAATTCAAGCCGAGTCGGCCCGCCAACATGGAGCTTCTTGGCTGAATGAGCGAGCTCCGTGGCGGCCCGCTTTCTTGACTTTGCCCGAGTGCAACGCTACAGACTTTCTCACGCAAAATCTCATATGTTTCGATCGTTTTACCGGCCTTTTCTAGCTTCATTTGTCGTCGCGGGCGCCCTCTTTAATGCAGGTTGCGAGGTGGAGGATCCGCGCTTCGCCGCCCAAACCCAATATTTAGGAGGGATTTACGGCACCGCGCCGACGGCCGGCGCTCCGCAGGACACCGTCTCTTACTGGGACGGCGATGGAATTGGAGGCAAACCGTCGGTGAAGATCAGTCTCGGAGAGCAGCGCGCCTATTTTTACAAGAGCGGACTGTTGGTCGGCATTTCCCAACTTTCCACCGGCCGTGAAGGACTGAACACGCGCGCCGGTCATTTTTCGATCATTCAAAAGGATATTAATCACGTCTCGAGCGAGTTTGGCGATTACGTCGATTCTGCCGGCAACGTCGTTGTGCCGAATATCGATGTGAACAAGGATCCAAAGCCGCCAGGCACGCATTTCAAGGGCGCGCCGATGCCTTATTTTATGCGCATTGTTGGCGGAGTGGGGATGCACGCGGGTTATTTGCCGGGTTATCCCGCTTCGCACGGCTGCATCCGCATGCCTGAGTTCATGGCGGAAAACTTTTTCAAATCCGTTTCCAGCGGAACGCCGGTCACCATCACCAACTAATTTCGCCCGCGCCCTGGGCCGACCATCGCTGCCTCGGACTTTTTGAATTTCGAGAACTTTCGGCGAAACATTCGCCGTGGAAAAATCTCGCGATCTCCTGACACTTGTCGCTGATTCCGAGCCGGTCGCGCGCAAACTGCGCGAGATCGAGAGCGGGAAACGCCCGGTTTGCTTCTCGCACGTCGTGGCGTCAGCGCAGCCATTTCTCATCGCTTCGCTCGCACGCAAGATCGACAAGACGATTTGGGTCTTCTGCCCGAGCGTTCACTCGCAAGAATTGCTGCACGAAAGTTTGCTCAACTGGCGTCCCAACGCGCTTTTCCTGCCGGAAGCAGAATTCGCCGCGGTCGAAAACATTTTGCCGGACCCGGAGATCGCGGCCGAACGTCTCGCGCTGTTTTCTCTGATCGAGCGCGATGCGGGGCCGCACGTTATCGTCGCGACCCGCGCCAGCTTCGATCAAGCCGCGCCCAAACCTGGCGCTCTCGCCTCCGCTTCCATTCAACTTCGACGCGGAAGAGCGCAAAAGATGGAAAGCATTCTTGAGCAGCTCGCTGACGCCGGTTACGAGCGCGTTCCTCAAGTAACGACGCGCGGTCACTTCGCCGTTCGCGGGGGGATTGTCGATCTTTACTCGTGGCAGGCGACGCTGCCGGTGCGGGTTGAATTCTTTGGCGATGAAATCGAATCCCTGCGCGAGTTCGATATCGATACTCAAACCTCGGTTCGCGATCTAAACTCTGTCGAGATTCTGGTTGGAGCGGCGGACGATCAAAACGGCGCGGTGCGCGATTACGTCGCCCGCGATCATCTCAAGATCGACATCGAGCCCGCGGAAACATCCGACGCGCACATTCATATCAGCGAAAGTTGGATTGAAAGCGGTCCCGAAGATTTCAGCGGCGCGTTTCAGGATTGCGAAGTCGGAGAGTTCGCGATCGGCGATCTCATGCTGGTGGAAGCAAAACGCGCGCAGTTTGTCGCGCGGTTGAGAGAATGGCGAGCGACCAAGGCAAGGATCGTCATCTATTTTCAGACCGAAGGCGAGATCGAGCGTTTTCGCGAGATCATGGGCGAGAAAGCCGCGCTCGATGATGTCGATCTTGTCGAAGGCACTCTTGCACGCGGATTTTGTTTTCCCGCTGCCAATCTTGTCGTGCTTTCGGCCGCGGAATTATTCGGGCGGTTCGCCGCACATGGCCGCCGGCGCTTGCGACGCGCCGAGCGCCATCGTGCGCAAATCGATTTCAGCGAATTGACCGAAGGCGATCTCGTTGTTCACCTCGAGCATGGCGTTGGACGTTTCCTGGGTCTTCAAAGATTGTCTGTAGGGCAGGCGCCTCGCCTGCCGGACGCTGATGCGCTTGCCCTACAAAACCGAGAACAAGAAGTCCTCGTCCTCGAGTTTGCCGACGAAGCGAAACTTTACGTGCCGCTCGAGCAGGCTTATCTCGTTTCGCGCTACGTCGGTGTCGGGAAAAAATCGCCGGCGCTCAGTTCGCTCGGAGACGCGAAGTGGGCGCGCGCGAAGAAAAACGCCGCCGCGTCCATTTTCGATTACGCCGGCAAAATGCTCGCCGTGCAAGCCGAGCGCGAAACGCATCCCGGCCATCCATTCAGTCCTGATACGAAGTGGCAGACCGAGTTTGAGCATTCTTTTCCTTTTCGTGAAACGCCCGACCAAATGAAAGCAATCATCGACACGAAGATCGACATGGAGAAGCCGCGGCCGATGGACCGTCTGATTTGCGGCGATGTCGGCTTCGGCAAAACCGAGGTCGCCATTCGCGCCGCGTTCAAGGCGGTCATGGACGGCAAACAAGTGGCGGTACTCGCGCCGACAACCGTTCTCGCCCAACAACATTTCGAAGTCTTTCGCCAGCGCATGCTCGACTATCCGGTGCGGATCGAAATGCTCAGCCGGTTCCGCTCGCAAAGCGAACAAAAGAAGATTCTCGATCTTTTGCGCAAAGGCGGCGTCGATATCGTCATCGGCACGCATCGGCTCATCTCCGGCGACGTCGTGTTCAAAGATCTCGGGCTGGTCGTGATCGACGAGGAGCAGCGCTTTGGCGTTTTGCACAAGGAAAAATTCAAAGAGCTGTTCAAACTTGTCGGTGTTCTGACCCTTTCGGCGACGCCAATTCCGCGCACGCTCTACCTTTCTCTGGTTGGCGTGAAAGACATGTCGACGATTGAGACGGCGCCGCTCAATCGGCTGCCGGTGGAAACGGTGGTCTGCGGTTACGACGAACGAATTATTCGCGACGCGATCAAGCGCGAACTCGAGCGGCAGGGTCAGGTTTTCTTTTTGCACAACCGCGTGCAAACCATCGAGCGGATGCGCGATCGCATTGTCGATCTTTGCCCGGAAGCGCGGGTTGAGATCGGCCATGGCCAGATGGACGCGGACGAGCTGGAAGCGGTGATGGGGCGTTTTGTCGCCGGCAAGATCGACGTGCTGGTTTGCACGACGATTATCGAAAGCGGTCTCGATATTCCCAACGCCAATACGATCATCATCGACCGCGCGGACCGGTTTGGCCTGGCCGATCTTTATCAATTGCGCGGCCGCGTCGGCCGGGCCGAGCACAAGGCCTACGCTTATCTGCTGTTGCCGCGCGAGATCATGACAATTGGCGCCGCCCGCAAGCGGATCAACGCGATCAAGCAATACAGCTCGTTAGGCGCGGGATTCCGGATCGCGATGCGCGACCTGGAGATTCGCGGCGCGGGCAGTATTCTTGGCACAGCGCAAAGCGGCCACATCATGGCCGTCGGTTTCGATCTCTACTGCCAGTTGCTCAAGCAGGCCGTGGCACAACGCAAAGGCGAAAAATTGCGGCTCCGGCTCGATGTCGATCTTCGCCTGGATTTCGTGGCGACGAATGAAGCGGAATTCGTTCACCTCGGGCCCAAGACACGCGTGCCGGCATTTATCCCTACCAGTTTTATCGGCGAAGCCACGTTACGCATTCAGGCTTACCGTCGCATCGCGGAAATAACGACGCGCGACCAAGCGGAGCGCCTGAAGCGCGATTGGCGCGACCGCTTTGGCCAATTCCCGCCCGCAGTTGACAATTTGTTCCTTCTCACCGAAATCAAGCTCGCTGCCGCCGAGGCCGGCATCAGTCGCGTGGAAGTGCGCGAGGGCAAATTAATGCTGACGCGGCGCGGGGATTTTATACTTGTCGGTGGCAAATTTCCCCGTTTAGTAGC
>DMCG01000211.1:6791-8132 GCA_003445855.1 Spartobacteria bacterium
CGGATGATCCGTCGTTTTGCTATTGCGTTGCTGGTAATTTCTGGCCTCGCTCTGTCGCCGCTTTGCCGCGCTGCCTTTGCCGCGGAGCCGGAAGTTGTCGATGGCATTGCCGCGGTCGTGAATGGAGACGTGATCACATACTCGGAAGTTCGCAGTGTGTCCGCGCCGCGCGAAAAGTTGTTGCGTTCCCAGTACGCCGGTGACGAGCTCGTGAACAAGATCAAGGAAACGCGCCAAGCCGCGCTGCAGGACCTGATCGATCGTCAGCTGATCATCCAGGCATTTAAGAAAGAGAGCTACCAGATTCCAGATCACTTTGTAGACGAGCGGCTGCACGAAATCATCCGAGAATCATTCGGTGGCGACCGCAATACTTTTATCAAGACGCTCGAAGCGCAAAATTACACACTGGGCGAATTCAAAAAATTGGAAACTGAGAGAATGATCGTGCAGGCGATGCGCGGCAAGAACGTGAAGCGGAACACGATCATTTCGCCGACGAAAGTGGAAGACTATTACAAAAAGCACCGTGACGAATTCACCGCTAAGGAACAGATCAAGCTCCGCATGATCATGATTCCCAACCATGCCGATAGCGGTAACTCCGCGGCGCAGAAAGCGATGGCCGAGGAAATACTCGGCAAGCTTGCGAACGGCGCCGAGTTCGACCGCATGGCGCAAATTTATTCCGAGGACAGCACCCGCGACCTGGGCGGCGATTGGGGATGGATCGAACGCAAGACCCTGGCGGCTCCGCTTGAAAAAGCGGCGTTCAATCTGCCAGTCGGAAGAATTAGCAACATCGTAGAATTTTCCGGCAATTATTACATTCTCAAGATCGACGACAAACGCGGCGGCAAGACGCGCTCGCTCGCTGAAGTTCGGCCAGAGATCGAGAAAAAACTGATTCAACTGGAAGCGCAGCATCTGCAGGAACGCTGGCTCGCTAGTTTACGCTCGAAAGCCTATATCCGGACTTTTTAGTGGCGCGAGCTTCCAGCTTGCCAATCTTTGGTTCGCAACTTCGAAAGTTGCGCCACTTTGAAACGCATCGGCATTACGCTCGGTGATTGCGCCGGTATCGGACCGGAGATTGTCGATCTTGCACTCAAGTCTGGTCGCCTTCCCGATTCGGCCGAATACAAGATCATCGGCGAAGATCATGATTGTTCGTTAGGCATACCGACGATCGAGACTTCGCGTGCGGCCGCGACTGCGCTGGAAGAAGCGGTCACGCTCGCGCGACGCGGTGAGCTGGACGCGGTTGTTACTGGCCCCGTTCACAAAGCACGAATGTACGAAGCCGGTTTCAAATTCACGGGCCAGACTGAGTTTTTTGCC
>DMCG01000061.1:0-5597 GCA_003445855.1 Spartobacteria bacterium
ATCAAAGGCGTGCCGCTAAAAATTCGCTCGACCGCCTCTTACTCAGGGGATACGCCCGGTCCAGGTCCGATCGCAAATCGCAACGAAGCCTCGGTTGATTCCGAGCTGACCGTGCTCCCAATTTTTTTGCATCACATTTCGGGTGAGACGCCCAATCCGTACTTTCAAAGTTTCCGCGCGATCGGCGACTTGGAGAATGCAACCTTGCTGCTCGTCTGCCGGCTCGATGCGCCGACGGCCGCGACGGTGCGCCGCATGATTGTCGATGCGATCGCGGCGGAGAAGAGCGGACTTTGGGGCCGCGCCTATGTCGATGGCGCGCACAATACTGGCGGCGGCGGTATAGGAATCGGCGATCAATGGCTGGCTGAAATTGCCGGACAGCTCCACAAAGTTGGGATTCCAGCTATTTACGAGGACACGCCGGCGATTTTCCCGGAAGGCTATCCGATGACGGATTGTGCTCTTTATTATGGTTGGTATGCAGGCGGGGTGGCCGGTCCGTTTACCGAACCGGATTTTCGCTTTGTTCCCGGGGCGATAGCGGTCCACATCCATTCGTTTAGCGCGAGCACGTTGCGCGATCCGAACTCGAACTGGGTGGCGCCGCTTGTTTCCAAAGGCGCGGCCGCAAGCATGGGCAATGTCTATGAACCGTATTTGCAACTCACGCCGCACCTCGACATTTTCAACGACCGGTTACTGCACGGCTTCACTTTTGCGGAGAGCGCCTACATGTCGATCCGAGTGCTTTCCTGGATGTCGGTGATGGTCGGCGATCCGCTTTATCGGCCGTACGCGTCGTGGCTGCAAATCGACGCACCGCGTGATTCCACAAAAAGCCCGGCCGATGAGTGGAAGATGTATCACGCATTCGCGGTGAAAAATATCATCCGTCCTGTTTCGGAATTTCGGGCGTTGGCCCGGCAAGTTGCGTCGGCCTCGCACAATTGTCCGATGATGGAGGACCTTGCACTGATGGAAGCGCGCGGTGGGCATTTTGCCGAAGCGGCGAGCCATTTGCAGCAGGCGCGAACCTGCTACGCGCAGCGCGATGATATTCTGCGCGTAGCGTTGGAAGAAGCGGATGCGTGGCTCAAACAGAACCAACCAAAGCGCGCTCTCGAACTCGTGCGCAACGTTCTGCGGACCGCAGGCGATGCACCGGGCGCGCCGCTGCTCAGAAAAATGGAACAAGATTTGAGCGTGCCATCGACATCTTCGCCGGCGAAACCGTAGCTGTAGCCGTCGCCCTCCGGGCGACGCGTTCCGCGTGCGCTCAGGTGCCGTGGGTTCCGCTTCGCAGAGCGAAGCGGCTAAAGCTAGCGAATAATTCCGCGCTCGCTTTTTTCGATGAACTCGACGATCAGCGTGATCTCCTCGTTCTGCGGCAACTCCTTGCGGACCGCTTCGATCGCCTGGCGTGTATTGTATTTCGAGCGATAAATCAGGCGAAATGCTTCCTTGATCCATTTCACGCTCGCCGGCGGATAATTTTTGCGTTCCAGGCCGATGAGATTTACGCCGCGAATTTTTGCCGGATTGCCGTCGGCTACCATAAACGGCGGAACATCCTGCACAATTTTGGAGCAACCCCCCGTGATGGCGAATCGTCCGATGCGACAAAACTGATGCACGGCCGTCAGACCGCCCATCACCGCATTGTCGCCAACCTCTACATGGCCCGCGAGCGTTCCGTTATTGGAAAAGACAACATCGTCGCCAACTCTGCAATCGTGTCCAATGTGGCTGTAGGCGAGAAAATTTCCTCGGCTGCCGATGCGCGTCTTCCCTTCGCTGGTTGTGCTGCGATTGATCGTGACGAATTCCCGAAACGTATTCTCGTCGCCGATCTCGAGATAGGTCGGTTCGCCCTGATACTTCAAATCCTGCGTCTGCTGCCCGATTGAGCTGTAGGCGTAAAATTTATTTTGCGCGCCTGCCTGCATCGGCCCACAAAGCGTGACGTGATGTTGCAGCCAGCAATTTGGGCCGAGCACGACGTCGGCCCCGATCACGCAATACGGCCCGACGATCGTTCCCGCTCCGAGTTCCGCTCGTAGATCGACAATTGCCGTCGGATGAATCTGCGCGGCGCTCATCTCTCGAGGAAGGTGAACATCAGTTCGCCTTCCGAGACAACGGCGTCGTTCACCACGCAATGACACTTTGCTTTCGCCAGGCGATTGCCGCGCGCTTTCGTCAACTCCGCATGAATGAAAATTGTGTCGCCTGGGAAAACGGGCTTGCGAAACTTCACCCCGTCCGCGCTCATGAAGTAACCGATGCGGCTCGAAGTTTTCGCCAGCTTGAACAACAAGACGCTCGCGACTTGCGCCATCGCTTCCACCAACATTACCCCGGGCATCACCGGGTGGCCGGGAAAATGTCCCTGGAAAAAAGGTTCGTTGATCGAGACCGACTTAACGCCCGTGATCTTATTTTCGCCTTCAAAATCCACGATCCGATCCACCATCAGGAACGGATAACGATGCGGCAAGATTTGCATCACCTCATCGGTATTGAGGCCACCATCGCCCCGCGGGATCGACCGCGGCACCTCCAGCCCGCTCCTTCGCGTCTGTTCGCGTGCCAGTGCACGCGCCAGCTCCGCATTCGCAGCGTGACCCGGCTTCACCGCCACGACATGACCGCGAATGCGACGACCGACCAGCGCGAGGTCGCCGATGATATCAAGTATTTTATGCCGCACGAATTCATCCGCGAAACGCAGCGGCTCTTTGCTTAAAACGGCGTCGCCGCGCACTACCACCGCGTTTTCAAGACTGCCGCCTTTGATCAAATTTTTGTCCATGAGCGCGCGGATGTCTTCGTAATAAACAAACGTCCGCGCCGGCGCGATTTCGCGTTCGAAGATCGCCGGGGTGATTTCAGTCGACAAAAACTGCGTGAAACGATTATTCGGTCCGGCCTGCGTGCAGGAAATCCGAAAATTCTCATCCGGCAGCAGGATGAGAAGCGCGCCCGTCTTCGATTCGACATGCATCGGTTCGCGCACGTCGAGGAATTTTCTCGGCGCCTCCTGCGGCGTCACGCCCGCGCGCTTGATCACATCGACATATGGTTGCGCGCTGCCATCGCCGATGGGCGGTTCGTTGGCGTCCATCTCGACAACGGCGTTGTCCACACCCATGGCGGAAAGCGCGGAGAGAATGTGCTCGACCGTGTGCACGCGCACCGAGCCTTCGCCGATGGTCGTCGCGCGCTCGACCGTTTTCAGATTGTCGATCTTCGCGTCAATCGTCGGTTCGTCCTGCAGATCTTTCCGTTTGAATTTGATTCCGTGATCGACCGGCGCCGGTTGCAACTTGAGCGAAACTTTTTCGCCCGTGTGCAGCGACGTGCCGCTGAACCCAGCGGCCTTTACCAGAGTGTGTTGAACTTCCGCTGCCATGATCGTTTAATTGATCCAAGTGTCGCTTGCGTTGTAGCGGCGCTTGTGTCAAGCGCCGTTCTTAATTTCGGCGGCTGACACAGCCGCCGCTACATTTCATTTCAATTCAAAATCACCGCAATCGAACGCCATCATCTGGTCGACGTTCCAGACGCGAAACTGCTCGACCACCGCGCCATCATCCTGCCAGACATCCACTGATTTCTCGCTATTCTTTGTAATCAGGGCGCGAACTAAGTTCTGCGTTTCACTCACCGTGCACAACGGAAGTCCATCCATCGTTTTCAGGTAACTCCCATCCTCATCGAATCCGACGCTAAGATCGACAATCGCATTTGCGTCGTTCGTAAGCGGATTTGGCATGAGCTTCACCCGCACCTTGCCGGGCGCTTCGGAATCAGCCGGAATAGTCGCTGCTTGTCCGACGCGCTCCACTTTCAAACGGCCGACCAGATAACCGCCCGCATGATATTTTTCCGCCGGCAAATCTTCGCCAGCGTCGTTCTTGCCGTCCCACCTTGTGTTCAGCGAATCCGCGTCGATCGTGAAGTTGTCGATCCTTGCCTCGCGATGCAAGACGCGCACGATCCTTTGGTTCGTATCGTAAATGCCGAGGCTGATCGTTCCATCCATCGGTGGAGGAATAAAACTGAGCCGAACACTTCGCGCGGGCGTCGCTGAAGGCGTTTGCTCCGGCGTCGGTGACGGCGTCGGACTTGGCGATGCTGTTGGCGATTCTTGCGCGAAGGCGATTGATATCGTCCCGATCCCGGTAAGCGCAGTAAGTATCAGTCGACTTGTCATGACGGAATTACTGTAGCGGCGCTCAATGAAAGTCGCATTAGTTTCACCGGCGGTCATAGAGCGCCGCTACAGTAATAGCGCCAGTTCAGGTTCGGGAAAAGGTTGTCGCGCCACTCGCACTCGCCGAGAAATTTTTCATCGGCATTGTTCGCCACAAACTGTTCGTGCAAACGATTGAAGCGAGCGAGGTGATCGATTGTTCGCTTCGTCGCGTATTCTTTTGCGGTTCCAGTTTTCATCAGGAACGCCCAGTCGCTCGATTGCGCGAGCAAGAGTTCGCGCGCAAGTTGTTTCAGAACACGATCAGCGAATGGGTTTGAATGGTTTAGGTGTAGGCGCGCGACTTCAGTCATACTTCGGACGGCCGCGTGTAAGTGCGGATAAATCCAGGAGTTGCCCGGGTCGAGCCAGACTTCAAGATGACCTTTGTCGCCCCATGTCGATGTTGCGGGTTCGATCCTTTGCTGTGTCGGATGAGCTTCGAGAAATTCGCTTGGCGTGGTGAGACGCAAATCTTCGTGCGCCGCTTTGCGAATGAAGAGTTCGAGAAAACGCGGGCCTTCGAACCACCAGTGACCGAACAATTCCGCGTCAAAGGGGACGACCACGATTGGATCGACATCGAGCGCGCTTAGTTCTCGAATCTGGGCGCGGCGTTGTTCGAGAAAATGAGTGGCGTGCGCATCCGCCGCTTTTTCCGCCGCGTTGCGATCATACAATTCCTTTTCCACGCCGCGGCCTGTGATGCGATGATATTTCACGCCCGAGAATTTTCGACTGCCGCGCGCGACCGGTCCAAGATGTTCGAGCGGAAGATCAAAGCCAACGTCGCGATAAAATTCACGATAGGCCGGATCGCCCGGATAACCTTCCTGCGCGCTCCAGACTTGCCGGCTCGAATCGCGATCGCGCGCGAATGCGGCCGGGCCCGGCGGCGTGTAACAGGGCGCGTAGATGGCACGGCGCGGCCGCGGATTTCCGAAGAGCAATCCGTGCGCGTCGAGAATGAACCAGCGAATGTTCGCTTCCTGCAAAATCGTTTCCAAACCGGGCGCGTAGGCGCACTCCGGCAGCCAAAACCCGCTTGGATCGACATCGAAAAGATCGACATATACATCCCGGCCGATCAAAACCTGCGCGCGCGCGGCTTCGCGCGATTGTTGTTGAATCAGCGGAAGCAATCCGTGCGTTGCGGCCGAGGCAATAATTTCGAGCGCGCCGGTTTCTCGAAGCTGCCGAAAGGCTGCGAGTAAATCGCCTTTCCATTCATCGACAAAGAACCGGCGCGTTTTCGAAAACATGTCGAAATAGAATTCGGCGAGCTCTCGGAGTTTTGGATGATTGCGGTTTCGCTTTCGCTCGCGGTCGGCGAGATCGA
>DMCG01000061.1:5823-8551 GCA_003445855.1 Spartobacteria bacterium
GGTGAGCTTGAACGGCACGCCGTCGTTCACCAATCGCTGCATCATGCGCAGCAGCGGAATGTAAGTCTCGGTGATCGCCTCGAAGAGCCAATCCTCCTCGAGAAAATGTTCGTGCTCCGGATGCCTAACGAATGGCAGATGAGCGTGCAGAACGAGCGCGAGAGAACCAGCGGGCATTGCGGATTTCGGAAAGAATAAGATTGCCGGTTCAATCTATCCGCAATCCGCAGTCCGCGATCCGCAATCGATTAGAGCGTGCGGCAAAAATCCTGGAAGCGATCGAGACCTTTTTTAATTACGTCAATGCTGGTGGCGTAACTCAGACGCACGGTCCGATCGTCGCCAAACGCCGCGCCCGGGACGACCGCGACATTTGCTTTGCTCAGCAGGCGATCGGCAAAATTCTGCGAAGTCAGGCCGAGCTGGCTGATATTTACGAGCACATAAAACGCGCCCCGCGGCTTGACCGCGGTCACGTTTGGAATTTTCGAGACGCGATCGAACATGTAATTGCGGCGCATATCGAACTCTTCGCGCATGTCGGCGAGCGGTTGTTGGTCGCCCTTCAACGCCGCGAGCGCGCCATACTGCGAAAAGGAGGAAGGATTGGATGTGCTGTGGCTTTGGATCGAATCGACCGCTTTCGCGACCGCTTCCGGCGCCGCCAGATAACCGAGACGCCAGCCGGTCATCGCGTAGGACTTGCTGAAACCGTTCACCGTGATGGTGAGATCGTAAGCTTCCTTGGAAAGCGACGCGATGCTCACGTGCTGCGCGTCGTCGTAAATGAGTTTCTCGTAGATTTCGTCCGACAAAATGTAAATGTCTTCCTCGGCCGCAACATCGACAATCGCCTGCAATTCCTCCCGCGTGTAAACCGAGCCGGTCGGATTGCATGGGCTGTTCAGGATCAGCATCTTCGTGCGCGGCGTCATCGCGTTTTCAAAATCTTCCGCGCGCATTTTCCAGGTGTTGCGCTCCATCGTGGGCACGATCACCGGGTCCGCGCCCGCCAGTTTCACCATGTCGGGATAACTGACCCAATACGGCGCCGGGATGACGACTTCGTCCCCCGGCTGACACATTGCCAGCACGGCGTTGTAACATGCGTGCTTCGCCCCGTTGCTCACCACCACTTGAGTGGCGCGATAAGTAAGCTGGTTGTCGGCCGCCAATTTTTCGGCAATCGCTTGACGCAGCTCCGGAATGCCGGAGCTCGGCGTATATTTTGTGAAGCCGGCTTCCAGCGCCGCGATCGCTGCTGCTTTGATGTGCTCGGGCGTGTCGAAATCAGGTTCGCCCGCGCCGAACCCGCAAACGTCGATTCCTTCGGCTTTCATCGCTTTGGCTTTGCTGTCGATCGATAGCGTGAGCGAGGGAGTCAGTTGAGCGGCGCGTTCGGAAATTTCCATGTCGATGTTATGAGTTTGCAAAATTCAGGGAGCGCACACTATTGGCGGCGATAGAAGTTTTCAATCAAAGGTTTGAAGTTATTCTCATCCACGCGGACGATCGCCATTTCGCGTTGCGCGTTCTCCACCGAATCGGAGGCATGCGCGGCGTTGATCATGATCGTTTGTCCAAATTCTTTCCGAATCGAACCGGGCGGCGCTTTGGCCGGATCGGTCGGACCGAGCACGTCGCGGATTTTGCGGACCGCGTCTACTCCTTGATAAACAATGGCGATGCATTTTTCTGTGCCAGGTTTTTCTCGTTTCTCTGGCGGACATTCGCTCGGTTTCGAGCCGGCCATGAACTCGACAATCTCCTCCCACGCGCTGCGTCCTTTTTCGGGCCCGAGTTTTTCTTCGAGAACTGGCAGGACCGGTCCGTAAAACTCCTCCGCCTGCGCTACACTCATGCAATGAAACTTGAACCCGACGATGTAGAGGCCGGTCCGGGAAAAAACTTCGATGACGCCGCCGGGCCGCAGGTTTGGAAATTTGAAATTGTCCGGCTTGATCAGCACAAGCGTCTTCTCCACTTTCGCGCCTTTGGGAAACTCGATCGCCTGATCGAGAATGCCGCCGTCGCGATCGGAAAACTCCGCCCACAATTTTAAATCGCGCCGCACGGCTTCGGCATTGAACGCGGCAAGAACCCCAGGCTCGAAGTAAGTCACTTTGCCAGAACTGTCGGTGATGTAATCGCCGAAAGTGTCGCGAATCGTTTCGCCGCTCGTGCGCTCGTGCACGATGTGTCCAACCGCGCGATGAATTTTTTCGATCGCGTCCGGCCCGCGAAAGACCAGGAACAAAACGCGTGGCCGCTGACCATTGACTTCCCCGGTAAAATTGTTCAGCACGTAATCGCGAATCAATTCCTGCGTCGCGCGATAACGCGCGTCCGTTTCCGTGACAATTGTTTCTGTGTAGCGCTGAGTTAATTCCTTGCTCGGCGCGAACATGCGGGCGCCCACCAGATCGAGTCCCGTGCGCGAAATCAATCGCGCAACGATCCCGCCGGTGCGCGATTTGCGCATCGAATATGGCGTAACGATGGCGTAGGAAAGTTCTTCGGCCTGCATGGGTTGCTCCAGCGGCTTATGATTAAACCGCTCGATGCAGGAAACCGAAGCCGCTAAGGGTGAGGGAAAGTAGCGGGCGGCTTTCCCTCGCGTCAAATTCTTTTGCTGTAGCGGCGGTCTATGACCGTCGCATTTTTGGGTCCGGCGCTCATAGAGCGCCGCTACAGTCCCTACCTGCCAAAATCGCAACCCATTTTCCAC
>DMCG01000189.1 GCA_003445855.1 Spartobacteria bacterium
TCAGTCGAACACGCGCGTGAGGCGTTGGCGAAAGCGCCCGGACTCGAGTTGGTCGATGAACCGCAAAAGAATCGTTATCCGATGCCGTTAAGTGTTGCGGGCCGGGATAATTGCGAGGTCGGGCGTGTGCGACTCGATTGCGCTTTCGAAAACGGACTCTCGTTTTGGGTGTCCGGCGATCAACTGCTCAAAGGCGCGGCGCTCAACGCGGTGCAAATCGCGGAGTTATTGTAGGGGACGACGGTGTCGTCCCATGGGAAGCCGACGGCTTCCCCTACAGACACGCTGTCGATCTTGCACGCAAAGCATTGTAGGGCGGCCATACTGGCCGCCGTTCCTATTATATTTGGCGGCGAAGATCGCCGCCCTACAAATGTTCGTTGATGTACGCAAATCAGCCCCGGATCAAATCCGGGGCCGATGCATAGTCAAATTGCTGTTGTCCGTTATGGAGTTGGAGACGGAGAGGCTTCGCCTTTCTTTTTTCCGCCTGCCGGTTTTCCCGGGCTGCGTTCAGCAGCCGAAGCGGCAGGTTGGACGCCGGCCGGTGGGCCTTTGTGTTTGCCGCCTTGGGCTTCCGGCGCACCGCCAGGTCCGCCGGCAGAGTATGGAGTGGGCGTTGTTGCCGGTGGGCCTTTGTGCTTGCTCGGCGGTTGCGTCGCCTCTGGGGCTACTGGCGCTGCACCCGTCTGTATGCTCTTTGTGCTCGCCTTCGGCGGTTGCGTCGCCTCTGGGACTACTGGCGCTGCACCCGTCTGTCCGGGAGCCGTGCTAACTCCTTTGGGTTTGCCTCCTCGAGGTGGCATCCCGGCCGGAGTCGTTGTGGGCCCACCAATCCGCGGAGTCGCTCCGAGCTGCTCACCCGGTTTTCCTTTGCGCTCTTTCCCGTGGGCCATCGGAGATGGTGAAGCCGGAGCCGTTGCCGGAGAGAAGCCTGGCGAGGCCGTCACGTTTGGCTGAAGTCGCTGGCCCGGTTTGCCCTTTTGTTTACCTCGTTCAAAGGGTGAAGTGCCAGTCGCCGGACTAGGCGGTGCCGTCGGCGCACCGAGAGCCGGTCGCGACGTAGCGCCTGCCGCGGCTGGTGAAGTGCCGCCTGTGGCCGGTCCCGTAGCGGCCGCGCCGGTTGGCGGCGGAACGTTCTTCAAATCCTCGGTCTTCATTTTTTGTTTCAACTCGTTCGCATTCGGAACACCTGTCCAGCCTTTATCGATTTTATCCTGTGTGACTTTTGCTTTCACGCTCGGCGGTGCAATTGGTTTCGCCGGTTTCTGCAGCTTGGCTGGAGCTGCGACGATGAGTTTGTCTCCCTGCACCTTCGTTAAGGCTCCGGATTTCGCCGCGGCGGATAGGTCGGCATTCTCCTGCCGCTCGAGACTAAGGCGTTGAATGGGCCTGCTCGAACGCGCGCTTAAGGTATTGTAATCAGGGCCGTAATTATAAACCACGTTATTGGTCGTAGTGATGTTAGTCACATTCACGGTTTGGTTGATGTAAGTAACGTTCTGCGACGACGCAAAAATACGGTCGCGCAAGACCGGCTCCCCGATGTAACGAACATCGACAAAGTTGTAGTAGGAGGGGCCGATATCGAATTCTACGTCCACACGTCCACCGATGGCCCGGCCTTCATAAGCAATCCCGGCTCCTCGCGGAGGCAATGGCGCCCAGCCGATATAATCCCCGCCAGTACGCCACGAAACCCAGGCCGGACCCCATTCGAGATCGTTGCCTGGGAACCAGACCCAGCCGTGATCAGCCACGCGCGACCAACGTCCATAGTGATAGGTCGCCCAACCAAAGTCTTCATAGGAAACCCATGTCCAACCGACGTCGGTGTAGGCCCAATAGCCGTCAGAATAAGGACGCCAGTTAGAGTCGCTCACTGCTACAGCCGGTTGCCAGCCATAGCCGTAGTCTCCGGCCTCAATCCAGTCCCCGCCGCTCAGGTTATTATAGAAAAGATCGACCGAGACATCGGCTGCCGCTGCCTGGCGTGCAGCCGGCACAAGTAAAGCAACTATCGTTAACGCAAGAAGTATTCGTTTCATATCATTAGAGATTTGAGGCGTTAGACTTCCGCGCCTCGCGGTTTATTCATTTCCATAATTCGAAAAAGGCACGCGGAGTGCGCGTGTTTGTTAACGAAATCGCAACGACTCGGCCTTGCCGCTGCAATTTACCGCGGCCGCAAAACAAGGAACGAACGCATGCGATGCCGGCAGACCGACAGGACCTGGCTCTGAGACGGATCGAGCGAAGCGACAATTTTCTCGTAATCGGAAACGGAAGCGACCGGTTGCTGATTGATTTCCTCGATCACGTCGCCTTTTTGTAATTCCGCCACGCCGCTATCGGGTTCGACTTTTGTGACAACAACACCTCGGACATTATTCGGCAGATCGAGCCGACGCACCATGTCTGGCGTCAGGTCGCTCACTTGAATTGACGCGAGAGCGCCGCCTGCCTTGCCTTGATCGTTCGGCGCGGGCGACTGTTCCGGCTGAGCTTGTTGAGGCGCGAGGCGATTTTGGTAATCAACTGGCTGCTCCTTGAGCTCGGTTGTCACTTTCATCGATTTGCCGCCGCGGACGACTTCCAGCTCAACCTTTTTATTCAACTCAGCCTGGGCGACCAAGCTGCGCAGCGCGGGAAAGTTTTTTACTTCATGACCATTGAATTTACGGAGGGTATCGCCTTTTTGCAGTTGCGCCTGCGCGGCCGGCGATCCCGGCATGACTTCATCGACAATGACGCCTTCGCTCTCCGCACCATTTTGGCCGGACTGAAACGCGCGCGCTCGAATCCCGAGGTAACCGCGGATGATTCGCCCCTGTTTCAGGAGGCTCTCGATCGCCATCCTCACGGTATTTGACGGAATGGCAAAACCGATTCCCTGCGAACCGCCACTGCGTGAAATGATCGCCGCGTTGATCCCAATGACTTCGCCGCGAAGATTAATCAACGGGCCACCGCTATTTCCGGGATTGATCGCCGCGTTCGTTTGCAGCAGATCGCCGAACACGTCCGTGCGATTCGGCCGGCCTTTCGAACTGATGATACCATCGGTCACTGTCTCTTCGAATCCGAACGGATTCCCGATCGCCAGGACAAAATCGCCGGCCTGCACCGTGTCCGAATCGGCCAGCTTGAGCGGCTTGACGCCGGGATCGTCGATCTTCAATACGGCCAGATCGACCTGGGAATCGGCGCCCACCAGGCGTGCCTTTTTCGTCCGCCCGTCGCTCAATTGCACCTCGATCTCATCCACTTGATCGACAACGTGATTATTCGTAATGATGTGGCCTTCATTCGTCACGATCACGCCGGAGCCAAGCGAGTTTTGCACCAGGGCTTCCTCGTTTGGATTGCGAAAGGCGCGCTGCTGGTTGCGAAAGAAAAACTCAAAGGGATCGAGTCCGTATTGCCGCCGGACGCCGATTTTCTTCGATGTCTTGACTGCGACGACTGACGGAATCACGCTGCTGACCAGTGCACGCCGCTCTCGATTTAACGCTTCGAGCGATGCGACTTGTTTGAGATCGACTGTCGGCGCGGACGCGAGCGTGTATTTCTCCGGTGTGCGCGACGAGAGCAGATTCAGGTCTCCATGCCTGAGGCGGTAGTTGTACAGCAACGAAATTCCCGCGCTCACGAGCAGGACGAAAAGCAAAAACTTTGCGAGATTTTTCATCAACTGACGTTCGAAAAGGTTCGTCCCTCTTGTTCGACAATCAAATGTTGGAAACGTTGATTCTCGGCCAGCTCCAGCCGCGGATCCCTCGCAAAGATTGACACCGCCGCGGTGCGCGCGCGCCGCATCAATTGCGCATCGCTCTTCAAGTTGCCAATTTTTAGCGCGGGCAAACCGCTTTGCGCCGTGCCCAGTAAATCACCCGGTCCGCGTAAATCCCAATCGGCTTCGGCCACCTTGAAGCCATCGACGGTTTTTTCCAACACCGCCAGTTTCATCGCGGTCTCCTTCGACTGATCGGAGCTGAGCAAAATGCAATACGACTTGTGCTCGCCGCGACCGATCCGTCCGCGAAGTTGATGGAGCTGCGCAAGCCCAAAACGCTCCGCATTCTCGATGAGCATTACGGTCGCGTTTGCAACATCGACACCCACCTCGATCACCGTCGTGCTGATCAACACTTGCGTCTCACCGGAGCGAAAGCGTTCCATGATCTCCTGTTTTTCCGGCGACGGGATGCGGCCATGCAGCAATTCGCAACGAAACGGATGCAACCTTTCGCGCCACAAGTTGTACTCCGTGGCCGCCGCTTTCACGTCCAGCTTCTCGCTTTCGTCGATCAACGGATAAATCACGTAGATTTGGCGCCCACCTTCCAACTGCGTCCGCAAGAACCCCAAAACTTCGACGAGCTTGGACTCTTCGCGCACTGCCGTGATTATTTTTCCGCGATTGCGCGGCATTTCATCGATTACCGAAACATCGAGATCGCCATAAATCGTCATCGTTAATGTGCGCGGAATCGGCGTGGCCGTCATCACCAACACGTCCGGCGCCGGCTCACGCGCCGTCAACCGCGCACGCTGCGCGACGCCAAACTTATGCTGCTCATCAATCACCACGAGTCCGAGGTTGGAAAACGAAATTGTCTCATACAGGAGCGCGTGCGTGCCGATGATCACATCCGGATTTTCATCACCCGCCACGAGCGGAAGAAAATTCTCTTCCTGTCGTGACGCTGTTCGGATCGACATGCGCACGCCGAGCGGTTCGAGCCAGCGCCGCAGCACCGCATAATGTTGCTCGGCCAAAATTTGCGTCGGCGCCATGAACGCGGCCTGAAATCCGGCTTCGATTCCGAGCAGAATGGCGGCGATCGCCACGACGGTTTTGCCCGAGCCAACGTCGCCCTGCAGCAGCCGATTCATTGGAACGTTC
Organism: Spartobacteria bacterium; assembly: GCA_003445855.1. GTDB lineage: Bacteria > Verrucomicrobiota > Verrucomicrobiia > Chthoniobacterales > UBA10450 > UBA10450. The sequence goes on from DMCG01000189.1 coordinate 4,910, forward strand.
GCGCCAAGATCGCGCCGAATCTCGGCGATTACTCTTCTTTGCGCATCGGTCAGCTCAAATGGAAGCGAGCGAAGAAATTTCTCGATCAATTCGCCGGGTCCGCAATGCGCGGCGCCCACCCGCACTTGAGACTCGGCGCGGCGCGATGCGATCAGCATTTGCATCGCGAAAAATTCCGAGAGAACGAGATGCTCGCGCGCCGCGCTTAACGATTCCCAGTCTTCCGGAAAATGAATGGCGCGAATCGCGCTGCGTCTGTCGCCGCGGCCAAGCTCGATCGGCAGCAATGTTTCCAACGGCGCGTCGGAAAGTTCATTTAACAGCCGATAAATAATGCTGCGCAGCACTCGCTGGGAAAGACCTTCCGTCGCGGGGTAAATCGGCGTGATCCGGCGAAAGTGGATTCCCGCCTCGGCGGGATCGTTCTCGATCACCTCGAACTCCGGATGGTCCATGCACAGACGTTTGCCGCGCAGCTTCGGCTTCCCGAAGACGACCAGCTGCTGACCGGTCGCGATCATTTTTTGCACGTAATGCAGATTGAACCAGCGCAAGGTCAGAGGCTGACTCAAAGCGTTCGGGTTCGGCTCCTCCAGCGTGGCTTCAAAGATTTTTTTCCAACCGCCGAAGCGAAGCACTCGCGTTTTGGTTACCTCGCCGCACAAGCAGATCGGCGTATCGCTCTCGTCGCGCGGAAACTCCGGAAACTGATGTCGATCTTCGTAGCGCCGCGGATAATGGGTGAGTAAGTCTTCCGCGGTCTCGATCCCGAGCCGCCGCAGCGCCAGGACTTTCGGGCGCGGGATCCATTCCAGCTCGTCGAGGCGTTGCGAGATTTCCATCAATCAATCGGCGCTGATTGACGCAACGCCTGGATTTGAATTCCGACCAACGTCTCACCTTCGTAATTGTCCGCGCGAATGCGAAAGGCGATGTCCCACGGCGCGGAAGGCAATTGCTCGGCCGCGCCGTCGAAAAAAACCGCGCGCCGTTGTGAGTCGCGCTGGCGAAGACGAAGGATGAGATGTTTTTCTTTTATCACCCGTGGAGGCGCGACCGGCTCAACTTTTCTCGCAAAAAAAAGTGGCTGCCGGTTGGCGTTGCCAAATGGTTGCAACATTTCGTGCCAGCGCAAAAGATCGACATTGACTTCGGAGAGCGCCAATTCGTGATCGAGCCGCAGACGCGGCTGCAAATCGTCATCGGATAGCAATTCGCGCGCGGCGCGGCGAAACGCGTTAATGAACATGTCGATCTTATCTTCGCGAATGGTTAGACCGGCGGCCATTTCGTGACCGCCAAACTTTTCGAGATGTTCGGCGCATCGATCCAACGCTTTCACCAAATTGAAACCCTCGATGCTGCGTCCGCTTCCTTTGCCGATTCCGCTCTCGTCGAATCCAATCACAATCGCGGGGCGATGATACTTGCGAGAAAGTCGCGAAGCGACAATGCCGAGCACGCCCGGATGCCAGCCGCGCGCGCTGACAACTATCGCCGCGTCTCGCGTTGATTCGAATTCACTGGCAATTTTCTCTTCCGCCGCCAGGAAGATTTGTTTCTCAACCTCTTGCCGCTCGCGATTTTGTTTGTCCAGAAACTCAGCGAGCTCCGCGGCTTCGCCTTCATCTTGCGTGAGCAAGAGTTGCAAAGATTTTTCCGCCGTGCTCAATCGACCGGCGGCATTCAGCCGAGGACCAAGTCGAAAACCGATGTCCTCGGTCAAGATCGGCGGGCGCACTCCGCTGACCTCCATCAATTTTCTTAATCCGGGACGCGTGGAGCGGGCGATTTCACGCGAGCCGTGTTGGACGAAAGTTCGATTTTCGCCTCGCAGCGGAACAATATCGGCCACCGTCCCGAGCGCGACCAGATCGAGCTTCGATTTGAGATCGAAATCTTCAAGCGGGCGCTTTTTCAGCAGCGCGTGACACAGTTTAAAGACAATGCCGACGCTGCACAGATAATGGAATGGCGAATGCGGATCGATTTTTGGATTCACGATCGCGACGCAATCGGGCAGCGCCCCGCGGCCGCGGGGCTCATGATGATCGAGCACGATCACGTCCACGCCGCGTTTTCTAAGATCGACAATCTCCGCCGCAGACGACGTGCCGCAGTCCACCGCGATAAGAAGTTGCGGCTTATGTTGTTCGAGACAGCGCTCGATGCTTTCGCGGCTTAAGCCATAGCCTTCTTCCATTCGCATTGGCAGAAACAATTCGGGTCCCGCAGTTGCGGGATAAGCGCGCAGCATTTCCGACAAGAGCGCGAGCGATGTCACTCCATCGACATCGTAATCACCGAAAAGCACGACGCGTTCATGTCGATCTAACGCTTGAAGAATTCGTTCAACCGCCTTTTCCATTTGCGGCAGCAAGAATGGATCGGCCAATGTTTTCAGACGCGGTCGCAGAAAATTCTGAACCTCTTCGGCGTTGGCAAAACTTTTGCGCATGAGCAGACGCGCAATGCACGCCGACCCGCAAATTTCATTCCATGAGATCGATCCGCCGTTCAGCTCCTCCGCCGGAGCGATGATCCATCGGCTTTGCCGCGTATAAGGCACGTGCAGTGCGGGCGGCGAGTTTACCTT
>DMCG01000050.1:0-2386 GCA_003445855.1 Spartobacteria bacterium
CCATGGCGTGGACACAGATCACTTTGGCGATGATGCAAGTGATCTGATGGCGATCCCAATAGTGGGCATCGTCTTCACGACGTTGTTTGGTGCGCCGGTGCTGATTGTCGCGGTGATCGTGCTGGCGAATTATTTTAAGGCACGGTCGCTGCATCGGACCGTCCGGACGATGGTGGAGAAGGGTCAGCCTGTTCCGGCAGCTTTGTTCGGGCCGCCGCCAGCGCAGCGTCTCCGTTCAGATCTGCGGCGCGGCATCGTTTTAGTAATGGTCGGCTTGGGAATTTCTGTTTTTCTTGCCGCCACTGACTGGGGTGGCTCCTCCTGGAGTTTGGGCGTAATTCCATTCCTCATCGGAGTTGGCTACCTGATCGTCTGGAAGCTGGAGGGGAAGAAGGACAACCCGCCGCCCCTACCGTAATCTGGGCAAGTGGAGCTGACTGATGCAGACCTCGTCGCAAGAGTTCTTGTCGATGATGACCAGCACGCTTTCGGTTAACTGGTCCGGCGGCATCAATCGAGCGTGCGAGGTTTGCTTCGGCAACTTGCGCGTAGCGACGTCGCTTTGGCCGATGATCTCGCCCAGGAAACTTTTCTGCGCGCTTATAAAAATATCCGCAGCTTTCGCGGCGAAGCGCGTTTTTCCACCTGGCTTTACCGGATCGCGTATAACTGTTTTCGCGAAGACGCGCGGCGGCGCAAAGAGTTCGTCGGCATCGATGAAGAGCGATTGCAAAGCGAACAGGATCCCCAAGTTGCCGATCATGGTCTAAGACATGATCTAATGCATGCGCTTAATTTACTGCCGTTGTCCGAGCGGACGGCGGTTTTACTTTGTTGCCAAAATGGCTTATCACACGATGAAGCCGCGCGCGTCTTGGAGATCCCGCTGGGCACGGTAAAAACGAACGTGCTGCGCGGGCGCGAAAAATTGAAACGCGCGCTGGCGGCATGGGGACCTAATTGAGATGAACGAAATGGGCCAGGAAGATTGGTTGGATCGACGATTGCAGGACGCGGCGCCCTACATCGACGATGGAGGCTTTACGGCGCAGGTCTTAAAGCGGTTGCCCTCCCGGCGGCGCGCGCGCCGTCCACTCCGTGCCGTGATTCTCCTCGGCATCACTTTACTCGCGAGCGTCATCGCTTACTTTGTTTCGGATGGTGGGCGTTTTGTCAGCCTCAATGTCGAGCGCTTGGCAACGTTGCCGGTGCTGTGGCTTTTCGCGATCGCGCTTGGCAGCGGCCTCTTAGTGACAACGCTCGGGCTTTTTGCAGCGATATCTAAGACAAGGGATTTGCAGTCTTAGATATCGTTGTTTGCATTGTCGATCTTGCGCGCGAAGATGAGGAATGTTCACGAACATTCCGAGCGCGGTCCTTAGACAACTGGTCAAACTTTCCGAGCGCAAGGAAGCGCTCATGACCCAAATTCAGGAGATCGATCGCCGAATGGTGCGCTTGCAGAGCCGATTCGGCGTTCCGTCGCTCAGCACGGGCCGCGGTGCACCCATAACGGTTGCTCGCGCAGGGAGGGAAGCTCGCTCCCGCCACACCAAACGCGGCGCGCTCAAGGAAAAAATTGTGCGGGCGTTGCGCACCGCCGGCCACAAAGGAGCGACGATTCGCGAACTTTCAAAAAAGCTCGGCGTGCCGAGCGCGAATCTTTACGTTTGGTTTAACGGCACCGGCAGAAATATTAGCGGAATCAAAAAAACAGGCGTCGCGAAGTACCGTTTGAAATAGCGCAAGCGTCCCCGCTTGCTAAAGCCCCGATGTTCACAAGCGAGACGCTTGTGCCAAGCTAAGCTGCGCAAAGTTCGCGCGCTTGCCGGACATCGACATCGATCTGCCGCGCCAGTGCGGCAACGCTGTCGAACTTTTTTTCGGGTCTAAGATATCGGATAAATCGGATTTCGACATCTTCGCCATAAATGTCTCGATTGAAATCGAGCAGATAAATTTCGAGGACGCGCTCCGGATTGCCTTTGTGCACGGTTGGTCGATAGCCGAGATTGACGACGCCGTGATACAAAGCACCATTGATCCGGGCCTCCGCAAAGTAAACGCCGTTGGGCGGAAATTGCTCGCTGTGCGCGCTTAAGTTTGCCGTCGGATAGCCGATTTTTTTTCCGAGATTGTCACCGCGCACCACCGTGCCTAAAATCGTGTACTCGCGGCCAAGCATCTCCGCTGCCTTGACGAAGTCTCCTTTTTCCACCGCTTGCCGAATCGCCGTGCTGCTCACCACCGTCCCGTTCACGCTCACGGGCAAAATTCCAATGACGTTAAAATCAAAGCGCGCGCCGAGCTTTTTCAGAAGATCGAGGTTACCCGCGCGGTTTTTTCCGAAAGACCACTCGTGACCGACGCAAATCTCGCGCAACGG
>DMCG01000050.1:2695-6661 GCA_003445855.1 Spartobacteria bacterium
CGATCATGAGCAGATGACCGACACCGAGCGCGCGAATGAGCGCGATCTTGTGTTGCGTGGCCGTGAGCAAGTGCGGCGCCGCCTCCGGGCGCAAGACTTTCTCCGGATGCGGATCGAATGTGACGACAACTGGCGTTCCATCCGCGGAATGCGCGTGCCGCGCGGAAGTTGAGATGACCGCTTGATGGCCGCGATGAACACCGTCGAAAACGCCGATGGCCAGAAAAATCGGACCGCGCAGTTGGCTCAGCTCCGGAATCGAGCGCAAAATTTCCATGATTGTCGATCTTGCGATTATGCGCCGCGCATGCGCGAAACTTCCGGCAGACTCAAAATGCGCTTCATGATTTCTTCGCGCGACGCGTTTTTGATTTCAGCAACGCTAATTGCTCGATCGACACCGAATCGTCCCGACTTTATGCGGCGCAATGATTTCAAATGCCCGCCGCATCCGAGCGTTTCGCCGATGTCGTGAACATAGGTGCGAACGTAAAAGCCTTTGCTGCAAACAACGCTGAAATCGATTTCGGGAAGGGCGATCTGATCAACCGTGTAGCGATAAACGTGAACGAGCCGCGGTTCCCGTTCGACCACTTTTCCCTGCCGCGCCAGTTTATAAAGTGGGATGCCGCCGTGTTTGATGGCGGAAACCATGGGCGGCATTTGATAAAAATCGCCGCGAAATTTTTCAAAGGCAGCGCGAATTTGGCTTTCATTCAGCTCGGGAACTGGCCGTTGATCGATCACTTCTCCTTGTCGATCTTGCGTGCTGGTTGTGATGCCGAGCATAAGCGTGCCTGCGTATTCTTTGTCTTCGCTCATGAGCAGGTCCTGGATTTTCGTGCCGCGCCCGAGCGTGAGCAGGAGCAAACCGGTGGCGATGGGATCGAGCGTGCCGCAATGCCCGACTTTTTTCATCTCGAGCTTGCGCCGAATAAGCGCGACCACGTCGTGCGACGTCATCCCCTCGGCTTTGTCCACGAGAAGAACGCCGTCAGGATTTGCAGTCAACGACATCACAAATTGCCTTTAACACTCGCTCTTCCACTTCAGCAAGCGTGCCGCGAATGCGGGCGCCCGCGGCGAGCGTATGTCCGCCGCCGCCAAATTTCTGACAGATCGCGCACACGTCTGCCTTTTCATTCTTCGAACGCATGCTTACGCGCACCTTGCCTTCAGGCAGCTCTTCAAAAAAAACTGCCACGATGACTCCATGAATCGCGCGGAGATGATCGATGAGGCCTTCATTGTCTTCCGGAATAACCCCCAGTTCCGCCGCCGTTTTCAGGCTCAGGCTAAAACTGGCCACACGGCCTTTACCTTCAAAGCGCATTGTGCGCAGCAGTTCGCGCAACAATTCAACCCGCCGCCGCGGAAAATTCTCGTAAACCTGCTGGCTGACCGATCCAACATCGATACCCACCCGGACGAGCTCCGCCGCGATCTCAAAGGTCCGGGCCGTCGTGTTCGGATATTGAAACGAGCCAGTGTCGGTGGAGATCGCGACGTAAAGATTTTCGGCGATCGCATGATCGATCGGCAAGCGCTCGCTTTTGATCAGCTCGAAAAGAATTTGGCCGGTCGCCGGTGCGGTTGGATCGACATAAACCAGATCGCCGTAGCCTGGATTGCTCGGGTGATGATCGATGTTGATCCAAATTTTCGCCGAGCGAATGGCCTCGAGCGCGGTGCCGAGCCGATTTTGGATGGCAGTGTCGAGCGCGATTGCAACATCGACATCTTCCGCGGCGGAGGGCGGTTTGGTCAGCAGTTCCGCGCGGGAGAGAAAGGAATATTTTTTGAGCATTCCATCTTCATTCCAGACGCGCACGTCTTTGCCGAGTTGTTTGAGCGAAAGAGCGAGCGCGAGTTGACTGCCGAGCGCGTCGCCGTCTGGACGCACATGGCCCAGGACGGCAAAGCTCTCGTGCTCGCGAAGTGCCCGGCCGATTTCCTCGAACTTGCAGGCGCTCACTCGTGCTTGCTGGAGGACGTTTCGATCTCTTGTAAAATCTCGATCACGCGAGTGCCGCGTTCGATGGAATCGTCGAGATGAAAAACGAGATGCGGCGTGTATTTCAAAACGACGCGGCGCGCCAACTCAGCTTGCAGTGCCGGGCGATGTGATCCCAGTTTGTTAATGACGCTCGCTCCGCCGGCCGGTCCGAGAACGCTGACGAAGACGTGCGCATTTTTTAAGTCGGCGGTTACATCGACATGGTTGATGCTGACCAGTGCGCCTTCGAACGTTACTTCGCGCGCGACGATGCTGCTGAGCTCGCGTTTCAGGATTTCGTTGACGCGTAATTTTCGATGTTTCATTTTTGAATGTAGCCGCCCCGCTCTGTCGGGGCGCTGTTTGTTACGCGCCCACGGCGACAGAGCGCCGTGGCTACAGCCTCACAATTTTTGCGCGATCTGCTCGAGTTGATAACACTCGATGATGTCGCCCACTTGATATTCGTTGAAGTCGCCGAGTTTGATGCCGCATTCAAGACCCGAACGCACTTCTTTCACGTCGTCCTGAAAACGGCGCAGTGTTGAAATTCCGCCGTCGTAAACCGGCTGACGTTTCCGCAGCACACGCGCGCGGGCGGTGCGAGCGATACGGCCATCGGTGACCAGACAACCGGCGACGATGCCTTTGCTCAATTTAAAGACTTGTTTCACCTCGGCGTGACCAATGACCGTTTCGCGATGTTCCGGGTCGAGCAGGCCGGCCATCGCTTCTTTGATCTGGTCGAGCAATTCATAAATGATGCTGTAGAGCTTGACCTGGACGCCTTCGCGTTTTGCCGCGGGAACCGCCATGCTCTCGACCTTGATGTTGAAACCGACGACGACGGCATTTGATGCGCTCGCCAAAAGAATGTCCGACTCCGAAATCGGCCCGACCGCTGAGTGAATGATTTCGAGGTCGATTTTTTTGCTCTCGATTTGCTTCAACGCGCCGACGAGTGCTTCGAGTGAACCCTGGGCGTCGCACTTCAGGACAATCCGTAAAACTTTTTTTCCATCGGCTCCTTCCAGCAAACTCTCGAGGGTGGCGCGTTGCGGTACGGTCAATTTGTCCGCGCGTTTCGCCTGCAATCGTTCCTCGCTCAAAGTTTTCGCCGAGCGTTCCGATTCCATGACGAGAAATTTGTCACCGGCGTTCGGCAGTCCGGTGAAGCCAAGCACTTTCACTGGTGTCGCCGGACCAGCTTCCTCGATCGATTGGCCGCGATCGTCCATCAGCGACTTGACCTTGCCGGCGTAATCGCCGCAGATGAATGGGTCGCTGATTTTTAACTTGCCCATTTGCACAATCACGGTGGCGGTCGGTCCGCGGCCGGCTTCGACTTGGGCTTCGATAACCGTACCGCGCGGCGTGGCGGTGGGCGATGCTTTGAGTTCCATCACTTCCGCTTGCAGCGCCATCATCTCCAGCAGGTGATCGATGCCCGTGCCTTTCGTGGCGGAAACCGGACAGACAATCGTTTCGCCGCCCCAATCCTCCGGCGCGAGGTCCCGTTCCTGCAATTGCTTTTTCACCTTGTCGATGTTCGCCGACGGGAGATCGATCTTGTTAATTGCGACCATGATCTTCACGCGGGGCGCGGCCTTGGCGTGATTAATTGCCTCGATCGTTTGCGGCATGATGCCGTCATCCGCCGCGACCACGAGCACGACAATATCGGTGACGTTCGCGCCGCGTGCGCGCATGGCGGTGAAAGCGGCGTGGCCAGGCGTGTCGATGAAAGTAATCTTGGATCCTTTGTAATCGACACTGTAAGCGCCGATGTGCTGCGTAATTCCGCCGGCTTCACCCGCTGCCACTCGCGTCTTGCGAATCGCGTCCATCAACGAAGTTTTGCCGTGATCGACGTGACCCATGAACGTGATGATGGGGCCGCGCAGCTTGAGTTCCTCTTTCTTGGCAATGACTGGGGGAGGCGGCGCCACAACCACCTGCTCGAGTTTGTG
>DMCG01000050.1:6984-11252 GCA_003445855.1 Spartobacteria bacterium
GCGATGTCGGGCTCGATTGTTTGATTGACGTTCGCGAAAATGTTGAAACTCATCAGTTCGGCAATGACCTGATGCGGTTTTAAGCCGAGCTGCGCCGCGAGCTCTTTGACGACGATCGGCGGCTTGATGTGAATGATCTTCTGCGGATCGACTTCTGGCTCTACGGGCGCTGCCGGCGCTGCCGTTCCATCGACAAGCGCACTTGGAGTGGCGGCATGAGGTTCCTTTGGCGATTCAACTTTCGGAGCTGGCGCCGCGGGCTTGTCGATCTTAAGCGGCGCCGTGGACGTTCCCAGCGAAGCGCGTATACGCGAGATCGGCGGGAGGACGGCAGCCTTCTTATTTACTTCACCGTCTTTTTCCGCTTTCTTCTGCGTCTTTTTTTCGTCGATTAGGGAAACGCTTCCAACTTCGCGATGCGGCGGTAGGGGGGGAGATTTCGGTGGAGCTTTCGGCGCAGGTTGGTGCGCGGCTTCCGTTTTTTTCGCCGGCGCAGTTGCGTGCGCGCGCGCCGGTTTATGTTCTGCGGTCTTTTTAGCGACCTTGGCTTTCGAAGCGGCCGGCTTGTGGACAGCAGGAGCCTTCGCTTTGTGCGTGGCCGGCTTGCGCTCCGCAGTTTTCCTGGTCGTCTTTGTTGGCATTGCTGTTCTGTAAAATTTCGCTCATGGCTCGAGCGTGTTAAAGCAGAGCCATCTTACTGTGCCACCTCTTGTCGATGTACCACCTCGTGAATTTCCCGCGCTTTCGCGTCGTCCACGGCGAGAATGTCCACAAAATCCTTTACATCGGCATCGCGCAGTCCTTCCAAATTCGTAAAGCCGGATTTAACAAGCATCACTGCCTGTTCCTTCGTGATCGGCAGGGCGCCGGCAAGTGTCTGGGCGGCTTGCGCAACTTTCTGTTCGACGGCGGTGGTGGCCGAAGTGTCCTTGTCGATGTTAATTTCCCAACCAGTGAGCCGCGAAGTCAGACGCGCGTTTTGTCCTTTTTTCCCGATCGCCAATGAAAGTTGATCTTCATCCACGGAGACCTGCACACTTTTTTTCTCGGTATCGAAGACGAGATTCTTGACTTTCGCCGGCTTGAGCGCTTCGAGCACAAAATCCTTTGGATCGGAGCTCCAACGGATGATGTCGACCTTTTCATTGTTGAGCTCGCGTACGATGTTTTTCACTCGTGAACCGCGCATGCCGACGCATGCACCGACTGGATCGACTTTCGGATTCACGCTGAAGACCGCGATCTTCGTGCGATAACCGGCTTCGCGCGCGATGCCGCGAATCTCGACCGTGCCGTCATTGATCTCGCTCACTTCCAATTCAAAAAGACGCCGCACAAAATTCGGATGACTGCGCGAAACGATAATTTCCGGTCCGCGAATTCCGTTTTCGACCGCGACGACGTAAGCGCGCAATCGATCGCCGACGTTATAATCTTCCACCACGACTCGCTCGCGCTGCGGCATAATGGCTTCGAATTTTCCAAGATCGAGAATCACATCCGAGCGGTCGAAGCGGCGCACGGTACCGCTGACGATTTCGCCGGCGCGATCCTTGAACTCCTCATAAATCATTTCTTTTTCGACCTGGCGAATGCGCTGCATCATTGCCTGTTTCGCGGTCTGCGCCGCGATGCGGCCAAAATTGCGCGGCGTCACTTCCATCTCGACGGTGTCGCCGATCTTCGCGTCCGGCTTGATCCTGCGCGCTTTCGCGAGCGCGATTTCGTCTTGCGGATTCTGTACGTTTTCGACAACCACCAGATTGGCGAGCGCACGGATGTCGCCAGATCTCGGATCAATGTCGATCCTTAGGTCGCGGGCGGCGCCGACGCTTTTCTTCGAAGCCGAAAGCAGCGCATTCGAGACTGCCTCGAGCAGGATCTCGCGTTTGATGCCACGTTCCCGCTCGAGGTAATCAAGCATGGCAATAAATTCGGCGTTCATAAAAACGTCTAGCCCGCAGACCAAAAGGAGTGGGACATCAATTCCCACTCCGATCAGCGCGGACTAGACCCTTACTTTAATTTTTCAGGGCCATCCCGTCAAGGCGCTAAATGCCAACAACATCGACATGTAGGCTTCGGCGCGATCATCTCGCGCGCGGTGAATACCCGTTGCAACCGCCACGCGGTTCGACACAATCAGCGCATGTCCCGCGTTGCAGCCTTGCTGATCGTGACGGCAGTTTGGGCTGCAATCTATTTGCCAGCTCTCGGCTCCTTTGAAATCAAGGGCGAGGAAGGCCGGCGTATTTTGCCGGCCGTGGCCATGCTCGAGAGCGGTAATTATATCGTGCCGAGAGTGGGAAGCGCCGCGTACTTTCGCAAGCCACCGCTCATTAACTGGCTGGTGGCCGCGTCATTCAAGGTCTTCGGGCAGCGCAATGAGTGGACGGCGCGCTTGCCCTCAGCGCTCTGCGTGCTCGGGGTCGCGGTCGCGTTTGTGACGGTGGCGCGAGCCAGCCTGCGGCCTGCCGGCTCGGTCCTGGCGGCGCTCATTTGGATGACGAACTTTGGAATAATCGAAAAAGGGCGTTTGATCGAGATCGAAGCGCTCTATGTTTCACTTTGCGGCCTGGCGATCATTTTTTGGCTAAGCTTTTGGGAACAGAACAAATCGCCGTGGCTCATTTGGATTCCAGCATCGATTTTTCTCGGGCTCGGCCTGCTGGCGAAAGGCCCGGCGCATCTCTTATTTTTCTACGCGATCGTGCTGGCCGTGGTTTGGCGGGCAAAAGATGCGCGAATCCTTTTTCATCCCGCACATCTGGTCGGCATCGCGCTTATGCTCGGCATCTTTGCGGCATGGGCCGTCCCTTTTGCTCAAAGCACGACCGTGAAGGTGGCGATGTTCAAGTGGTCCAGACAATTCTCCGGCCGGCTGAGCGGAGAGGATTTCAAATTTTCCAGCTGGATTCTCAACATTCCCCGCAGCCTTATTTATTTTTTTCCCTGGTTATTAGCGCTGCCGCTGTTGCGGTTTGAAAGATTTCGCGACGATAAGCAAAGGAGACTGGCGCGAGCGCTCGCGTGGGGCGTGGGAGTGCCGTTGCTGATTGTCGATTTAGTGCCGGGTGCGCTCGCGCGTTATACGATGCCGGTTTTGGCGCCGCTTTCATGGCTGTGGGCATCGAGCTACACCGGCGCCGCGTTTGTGCAGCCGCGATGGATCGCCGCCAACGGAGAAAAATTCTGGCGGACAATGGTGGTTGCTTTCGTCGGACTCGGTCTGGCGATTGGAATGATCGGCTATCCGCTGGCGGCGACTTTTTTGAAAGATCGACAAAGAGTAAAGAACGTTGCCGCGAAGATTAACGCCATTGTCCCGCCAACGGAGACTCTTTACGCGGTCGATCCTAATTATCAGCCGCTTCTGTTTTATGTTCGTGCACCGCTTGAATACGTCAGCAGCGTGCCGGAGCTGCCGGATCATACGCATTATTTTCTGGTGCAAAGCGAAAATGAAGCGGAAGCGGCGGCGAGCAAAAAATGGGTGCCGCGGCAGACGCATTTGCTCCTGCGCGTTAGCGGTTACGGCCAACGGGAAATAATTCTCTTTGCGGTCGGACCAACATGAAGCGGTGCATCGACCCGGCCAAAGCCATTGACGAATGATTTCGCGAACGCGGAGTTTGTTCATTGTTCTAGCGGTGTGGGCGGCCATTTATTTGCCGGCGCTCGGTTCGCTGGAGATCAAGGGCGAAGAAGGTCGGCGCATCTTACCCGCGGTGACGATGCTCGAAACCGGCAATTACATTGTGCCGCAAGTGGGAAGCGAACGCTATTTCAGCAAACCGCCGCTGGTAAACTGGATGGTAGCCGCCTCGTTCAAGATTTTTGGAGTGCACAACGAATGGACGGCCCGGCTGCCTTCGGCGCTCTGCGTGCTGGCGGCGGCGATCGCGTTTATAACCGTGGCGCGCGGCAGCCTTGGCACGCGAGGGTCAACAATCGCTGCGCTCATCTGGTTGACGAGCTTTGGGATGATTGAAAAGGGACGCTTGATCGAGATAGAAGGACTCTATGTTTCACTCTTCGCTTTGGCGTTCATCTGCTGGTTCGCTTGGTGGGAACAGAAGCGATCGCCCTGGTTGACTTGGATTGTGCCATGGATTTTTCTCGGCCTCGGCTGGTTGGCCAAAGGCCCGACCCACCTCATCTTCTTTTACGCGATCGTGATTGCGGTGCTGTGGCACGCGAGAGAATTGCGAAAGATTTGGAACGTTCCGCATATTATTGGGCTCGTCCTCATGATGTCGATCTTTGCC
>DMCG01000047.1:0-2145 GCA_003445855.1 Spartobacteria bacterium
GCGTGCGCTCCCCAGATTCAAATTACCTCGAGCGCGGTTTGCAGATCGTCGCTTAAATCGCGCACGCCCTCGACGCCGACAGAAAGCCTAACGAGTGAGTCGGTGATGCCGAGCGCTTCGCGTTGTTCTTTCGGCATGGACGCGTGCGTCATGAGCGCCGGATGATTGATCAAGCTTTCGACACCGCCCAAACTTTCCGCGAGCGAAAACAGATGCGTGTTTTCGAGAAATCGCCGCGTCCCGGCGAGATCGGTTTTCAAAATCATCGTGACCATTCCGCCAAAACCGCGCATCTGCATGCGCGCGAGATCGTGTTGCGGATGTGACTTGAGTCCAGGATAACTGACTAACTTGACCTGCGGCTGCTCTTCCAGCCAGCGCGCGATCTCGAGCGCGTTCGCGCAATGACGCTCCATGCGCAACGCCAGCGTTTTCAAACTGCGCAGCACGAGAAAGCTGTCGAACGGTCCGGCGATCGCGCCGACGGCATTTTGCAGAAACGCAATTTGATCGCCGAGCTCTTTGTTGTCGCCCACGACGATGACGCCGCCAACCATGTCGGAATGGCCGTTCAGATATTTCGTGGCCGAGTGAATCACCATGTCGAACCCGAACTCGATCGGCCGCTGAATCCAGGGACTCGCAAATGTGTTGTCGGAAACGGAAATAATATTTTTCTCGCGCGCCGTTTTTGCGATCGCTTCGAGATCGATGAGTTTGAGCAGCGGATTGCTCGGCGTCTCGATCCAGACCATGCGCGTGTTCGGCTTGATTGCGTCCTCGAATCGGCTCGCGTCCGTAAGATCGACAAACGTGAAATCGAGATTGGCAGAACGGCGCCGAACTTTTTCAAAAAGTCGAAAAGTTCCGCCGTAAAGATCGTCGCTTGCAATGATGTGTGAACCGCTCTCGAGCGCATCGAGCGCGGTCGCCATGGCGGCGAGTCCAGACGCGAACGCCCAGCCGCGCGTCCCCCCTTCCAGATCGGCTATGCATTTTTCGTAAGCCAGGCGCGTCGGATTGATCGAGCGCGCGTAATCGAAGCCTTTGTGCTTGCCGGGACTCTGCTGCACGTAGGTCGATGTTGCGTAAATCGGCGTCATGATCGCGCCGGTCGACGGATCAGGTTCCTGGCCGGCGTGAATGGCGCGGGTGGCAAATTCGTGCTGCTTCTTCATGTCGATCTTAATCTAACCGCGGATTACGCGGATCAAAACAGATCACGAATGAGGAAAGCAGGAAAAGAGGAGTATTCAGAAGACAGAAAAACAAAAACAATCCTTTCCTGAGTTCCTGCTTTCCTGATTACCTTCCTTTTTCTTGCTACGAAAATTCGCGGCTTGGCGGTACGGACGATTTCGGCATGTGCAGTCGCAGATACGACAGCAAATCGGTGCGCGTGATCAGGCCAAGAAATTTATCGCCATCCATGACAATGGCGACGCGGCCGCGGTCGAACACTTCGAGCAAGTCTCTAATTGTTGCTTTTGGCGGAAGCGTTTCGAGGCGATTAGTCATCGCACTTTTCACCGGATCATTAAAATGCGCCGGATCGCGATGCACTTTCACGAGCAAATCGGATTCGTCGAGAATCCCAATGGAGCGCCCTTTTTCATCGACCACAGGTACTTGCGAAACATCGGCCTGCCGCATGCGCTTAAACGCAGTCAAGAGACTGTCGCTCGGCCCGACCGAAATAACTTCGCCGGCTTCATGGCGATGCGAAATTAAATCGCTCAGATCACCGTGCGGCGGTCGATGAATGAATCCCTGCTCCGTCATCCAAAAATCGTTGAACATCTTGGAAAGATATTTATTGCCGGTATCCGCCACAAAGGTGACGACCCGTTTGGGTCCGGTTTGCTTCCGGCAATAACGGAGCGCGGCCGCCACGAGCGTTCCGGTGGATGAGCCGCCTAAAATTCCTTCCTGGCGCAAAAGCTCGCGCGCGGTCGCGAAGCTTTCCTCGTCATCGATCTCGAAGGCGTCGGTCACGTACGACATGTCGGCGATTTCAGGAACGAAATCTTCGCCGATGCCTTCCACGGCCCAGCTGCCCGCTTCCACCAGCTTGCCTGTCTTGACGTATTCATAAAGAACAGAGCCCGTCGGATCGGCCAGAATCATCTCGATCCCGCGCCGCGG
>DMCG01000047.1:2467-3278 GCA_003445855.1 Spartobacteria bacterium
CATCTGTTCCCAAATTTCAGGGCCGGTGGTGCGTTCATGCGCAATCGGATTCGCCGGGTTGCCGAATTGGTTCACATAAAATCCGCCGGGGATCTCGGTCGCGAGACGTGCCGCTACATCCTGATAATATTCCGGATGACCGCGCGTCACGTCCGAACGCGTGATGCAGACTTCGGCGCCGAGCGCGCGCACGTGGAAGATTTTTTCCTGGGACATTTTATCGGGAATAACGAGCAGGACGCGATAGCCTTTCGCACCGGCAACGAGCGCGAGACCGAGGCCGGTGTTGCCAGCGGTTGCCTCGATCACCGTGCCGCCGGGCTGCAATTTTCCTTCGCGCTCAGCCGCCTCGATCATGGCGAGCGCGACGCGGTCCTTGATTGAGCCGGTCGGATTTTGGTTCTCGAGTTTTACGAAAAGTTGACACGGTCCGGTGTCGATCCTCGTGATTTCGACGAGCGGGGTATCGCCGATGAGCGAAAGGATCGCCGGCGGGCGATCGGCTGACTTTTGCGTCGGGAGCAGTGTCGTGATCATGATCTACGGATCACTCGATGGACGGCTCGCCTTTATGCGACCACTCCGATTTGCTGTCTTCTAGAAATTGCTGCAAGACCGGGAAACGCATTTCGCCGTAATTCAAGGCATAGCGCAAATCGCCGCCTTTATAAACCCACGTGGTCGGAATCCACGAGAGCGGCAGAGCGGCGAACTGCTTGATGTGATTGCTTCCGCGCGGGCCGGGATCGGCCAGGATTGTCACGTTCGGCTGATCAGCAATCTCAAATTTTGTCAGCATGGCGCGACCGTC
>DMCG01000047.1:3567-3918 GCA_003445855.1 Spartobacteria bacterium
GCTGCTTTTCAATTCGGCCTGGCAATTTGAACACCACGGCGCCCAAAGATGCACCACGCTGAGTTCCTGCGATTTGATTGCGTCCATCACCTTTTGTTCGGCTGGAGATGACTCAGCGCGAAGCGAAGAGACTGCGAGAATCGTCGCCAAGATCGACAAGCGTAAGATCGACATGTGGTTCTTAAAGTAAGGGGGAAACGTCCAACGCTCAACGTCCAACGTCCAACCTCGAATTCAGATCGCTGTAGCGGCAGGCGTGCCGCCTGCACAAATGAAAAACCGCAGCCGACACGGCTGCCTCTATAGTTTCGCACGGAAAAGTTGACCTATCCTCGGAAAACGCCTACTGTG
>DMCG01000022.1:0-2345 GCA_003445855.1 Spartobacteria bacterium
ACACGCCTGACTGCCGGTTCCAGGCATTCGATCTTTTTCGCCAGGCGATGGAGGCATTTGAAAAAGCCGAGACGATGCGGCCGCCGGGCAACGATGATGCGCTGCTGCGCTGGAATACTTGCGCGCGCATCATCGCGCGCAACAAACTCGTTCCGCGCGACGAAGAAGAGCGGATCGAATTCCCGCTCGAGTAATTGATTGACTCGCCTCCCGGCTTGTCAACCCTCTCGGGCTTTCCCGTCTACGTCGCCCGGCTCCCGCCGGCTCCGTTGTCGATCTTACGCGGTGATTTTTCTTTTCATGTAGGCGTGGACCATCCGTTCCAAAACGCGGATGGGCACGCGCGCGACATACAGCAGCATGATCAGCGCATAGAAGAGCATCGTCGTGGCCGGGCCTAACTGCTCGTAACGGCGGGAGCTCGTCAGGATGGTTTCGTTTATTTGAACGACGCGGCCGTCACGCTTCATGTTCCGGTAAAATTCGGCGTCTTCGAGAATCGCAATTTCCGGATAACCGCCGACGTGAAGGAAAACTTCGCGCCGGCAAAAGAAACCGCGATCGCCGAGCGCAATGCTTGTAAGATCGACAAGAAGATTTCCGATAGCATCGCGAATCCGGTAAATCGAGCGCGCCGAATCGATCCGCAGACGAAAACATCCGCCGACGACTTTTGGATCGGCCAGCGCTTCTTCGATCAATTGCAAGGACGACGGCGCAATTACCGAATCGGCGTGGACGAACCAAAAGACATCGCCGCCGGCCAACTTCGCTCCCGCATTCATTTGAACGGCGCGGCCGCGCGATGATTTCACGGCGCGATTGGCCAGCTCCTGCGCAATCGCCAAGCTGCCGTCATCACTTCTTCCATCGACAACGACGATTTCGCACGCCGGCGCCGCTTCGCGAAGATGGCGAAGAAACGCGCGCAGGATTTTCTCTTCGTTCAGCACCGGCACGATGACCGAAGTCCGCATTGTTTCCTTGCGTTACAATTTTCCGGGCCAGACAATCAAGGCGCGATGAAAGCGAAATTTTTTTCGCCACTCGTCTGCGCGGCTCTTCTCATCGGCCTGCAATCGTTCTGCCGGGCACAGTCAGCTGCCGTTCCCTCCGGCGTCAAACACGACGCCTACGATCGCTTGTTGAAGAAATATGTTAACAGCCAGGGTTTGGTTGCTTACGAAAAGTGGAAGAGCAACGCCGAAGACATGAAAGCGCTCGACGATTATCTCGCGCAATTCGCCGCGGCCGGGAGCGCCGCCAGCGGCAACGACCGCTTCGCCTCGCTCATTAACGCCTACAACGGATTCGTTTTGCAATGGATCCTGCAGAATTATCCGACGGAAAGCATCTGGGCGCTGAAAGATTCATTCAAAGCAAAACGGCACAAGCTCGGCGGCGCAACGGTTTCGTTAAACGATATCGAAAATGAAATGCTGCGGCCCGAGTTCGGTTATCGCACCCATGCGGTGCTGGTGTGCGCGGCGCGCAGTTGTCCGCCGTTGCAGCAATCGGCTTACAGCGCAAGCGGGCTCGACGAACAAGTCGCGCGCGCCTTTCGAAATTGGCTCGGCCGTCCCGACCTGAACGAATTTTTGATCGACAAGAACGAAGCCGCCGTCTCGAGCATCTTCAAATGGTTCAAAGGCGACTTCGAGAAAGCGGGCGGCGCCAAGACCATCATGGCAAAGTACGCGCCGGCGCCCGCGCGGCCTCTTTTGGAAAAGCCGGACTGCAAGATCAGCTACAAGTCCTACAACTGGGGCTTGAACGATCAGGGACCGCACGGACGCAATTACAGCAAAACGAATTTGATCTTCGACTTTCTCAAATAAGTCTGAGCCGTCTGCGATGACAGCTCAGGCAAAAGGCGAAGGCGTTTACAATGTCGTCGTCATCGGCGCGGGCACGGCCGGACTTGTCACCGCCGCGGGAACAGCGGGATTGGGCGGTCGCGTTGCCCTGATCGAACGCAACAAGATGGGCGGCGATTGCCTCAACTTCGGTTGCGTTCCAAGCAAGGCGCTTATTTCCTCGGCGCGTTTGATCGACAAGATACGTCGCGCGGAAGACTGGGGATTGCGCAAAGCGGAACCGCAATTCGATTTTAACGAAGTCTTCGAGCGCATGCGCGCGCGTCGCGCGCAGATTGCGCCGAATGATTCGCAGGAGCGATTCGAATCGCTTGGCGTTGATGTGTTTCGCGGCGATGCCAAATTTGATTCGCCGCACACGATCAAGATCGACAATCGGATTTTGCGCGCGAAGAATTTCGTCATCGCAACTGGAACGCGCGCCGCGATCCCAAAAATCGATGGCCTCGATTCGGTTTCATATTTCAC
>DMCG01000022.1:2464-4757 GCA_003445855.1 Spartobacteria bacterium
GACCGATCGGTTGCGAACTCGGGCAAACGTTCAATCGCCTGGGCGTGCGCACGACCATCGTGCAACGCGGTCCGCATCTTCTGCCGCGAGAGGATGTCGATGTGAGCGAGTTTCTGGAGAAACGCTTCGAAGCCGAAGGCATTTCGGTCATGACCAATGCGGAAGCAAAATCCGTTAGGCACAACAATGGCGAAATCAACATGTCGATCTTGCACAAAGACTCTGGTGAAACGCAGATTTCCGCGAGCACGCTCCTGATTTGCTCGGGGCGCCGGCCGAATGCCGAAAATCTCGGACTGGATGCGATCGGGTTGAAGACGAACGATCATGGTGTGGTCGTGAATGACTATCTGCAGACATCGCAGCCGCACATCTACGCGGCGGGCGATGTCGCCGGGCCATTTTTGTTCACGCACATGGCGGATGTGCAGACGCGCGTGGTCGTGCGCAACATTCTGATGCCGTTCCAATTTCTGCGGCAGAAAATCGATTATTCAGTCGTGCCCTGGTGTACGTATGTCGATCCGGAAATCGCGACGGTCGGCTTGAATGAGGCGGCGGCGAAGAACCGAAATCTCGACTACGATTTGATTCGACAGGAAATCAAAGATGTCGATCGCGCAGTCGTGGAAAGCGAAGAGAGCGGTTTCGTCAAAGTTCTGGTCGCAAAAGGAACGGACAAAATTCTGGGTGCGACATTGGTTTGCGAAAGCGCCGGCGATCTGATGCACGAATTTGTGCTGGCGATGAAATGCGGAATCGGATTAAGTAAAATTTCCGCGACGACGCATGCTTATCCGACGTTTGCCGAGTTGGCACGCAAAATCGGCGATAAATACAACAAGACGCGATTAACGCCGACGGCGCGGAAAATCTTCGCCTGGCTTTACTGTCGCGGTCTCCGCTGAACGATGAAAAAATCCGGCAAATGGATCGTGGTCGCGTTGGTCGTAATCACCTTGTCGATCTTGACCGCGGTTTTGCCAGTGAAGGATTGGATTCGCGGATTCATCGGTTGGGTGCAGCAGCTTGGACCGCCCGGTGTGATTGTCTTCATCGTCGTTTACGCGCTTGCGACCGTTCTTTTTCTCCCCGGCTGGATTTTCACTGTCAGCGCCGGTCTCATTTACGGAATCGCCGGCGGCACACTTGTAGCCTTGGCCGGCGCGATCACCGGCGCGACGCTCGCGTTTCTGGTCGCGCGCTATTTGCTGCGCCAGCACATCGAGGAATTCGCAAAGAAGAATCCGCGGTTTCAAGCGATCGACGCGGCGATCGGAAAGAACGGCTGGAAAATTGTCGGGCTGCTGCGATTGAGTCCGCTCATCCCGTTCAATTTCAGTAATTATTTTTACGGCATCACTTCGATCAGTCTTGGCGCTTATGTCGCTGTTTCCGCCGTCGGGATCATTCCGGGCACTCTCTTGTATGCGTATCTCGGCGCGATCGGTCAGGCGAGCATTTCCGGCGGTGCTTCGCAACACAGCAAATGGCAATATGTCTTGCTCGGTGTCGGTCTGATGGCGACCGTGGCGGTGACAATTCTCGTTAGTCGAATCGCCAAGAACGCACTGAAGAAATCGGGTGCAGTGGAATAACGATTTAGTTTACAGCAATCTCTGCAGGTCCGCTGGCGCCGTTGCTTTCAAGTACCTGCCGCTCGTGCATGAGCGCGGGATCGCGCAAACGTTCCTCGTAAATCTCGTTCCACTTTTGGTGGTTCATCCGGCACATCGGCACGGCGCGCCACCGGCCGTTTTCTTTGACCGCGCCCTTGAACACACAGGAATCGAGGCGTGCTTGGATGACGGGATCGGAATCGGCGCGCGCGACTTGCGCGGCATCCATAAAATTGTGTGTGCCGACTCCGAGCGTGTGCGCGCGGCCGGAGACAAGATCGACAATCATATTGAGCGGCATTCGTCCGGAAAGAATAAGGGCGGCCAGATGAAAGAGAAAGCGCAACGCCAAACCAGGATGTTGCACGAGGAGTCCGGCGATCCGCCACGGCGTTGTGCCGGCATCATCGGTAACCAGCGACAGACCGCCGATCTTTTTCAGAATCTCGCCAAGCAAACGTTTCGTCTTCGCGTCCGTGGGCAGGAGCGGAAGATATTTTCCGGTCCGTCGCGAAATGAAAATCCACGCCGCACTGTTGCAGTCGGGATGGCCGAAAAAGGCGCCGTCTTTTTCGAGCGGAAGACCGCTCCCTTCACAAATTTTTTCCCAAACCAACTCCGGCGTGGCGCGTTGCTTGGAAAAAATTGTGCGGCCCGTATCCGCTTCCGGCTGA
>DMCG01000014.1:0-4417 GCA_003445855.1 Spartobacteria bacterium
TCACTCACTACTTGGGTGACGCGTGCTTCCTTCAATTGTGTCGCGCCCTCCGCAGTGGCGATAGCAATCAGACAAGTAAAAGCGGACGCGACCGCGATGAATCTTGTGCGCGTGATTCCTGCGAATAGTTTTTTCATTGCTAGAATGTTAGTCATGGGAACGGTGCCGGTGTTGGCTGGTTTATTGTCAGTTTTGCATCATTTAAAATTAGAGTGCGTGAGACTAGTTGCCGGTTTTTGCTTGTGGCTTTGGGGGCGGTGTCGGTGTTGGATTGACAAGGCTGACGAGCGTGCCGCGCCCGAAGATGACGAGGTTCGAGGGGATATACGTGCCCTTTGCTATGAGGTTTAATTGCTTCTGCTCTTCTGACTCAATCAAGCGTTGACTGGGTAGAGGTTGAAACTCGCGGACAAGCAGGCAGGTCCTCATCGCTCGTGCGATGTCAAAATGCGCTGGATCTGGGAGTGCGGTCACGTCCGGCTTGGTAATGAGAATTTGCCCGGGCTGCACCAGAAGCGATTCGCCGATCTGATTTGCCAAATAACAGCGGACCGTCCCTTCCAGAACAAGGACCTTGACGTAGAACTGGGCATGACGCTCGATTATACCAGTCGCGCCTGTGCTCGCGGCTGTGATCGCAGCAGTCTTGATCTTCGCGCCGGCGGCGCCTTTCGGTATCTGGAAAAGGATTGCACCTTCGCCAAGATCCATGGTGCGCGTTCCTTCGCTGAAACTGACAAGCGTTTTCGCGCCGAGACGCACGATCGTTTGATCTGTGAAGGTCAATTCGCTGCGTGATGCGGCACCGGTACGGATGGCATGGCCATCGCGAACGCTGTCGCTCGCCGCGACCGGGCGCGGCGCCGCTTGCGGCGAAAGAAGCTTAATGTCGTTCACCACCTGGGTAACGCGCGTTTCTTTCAACTGCGCGGCATTTAAACAGGTGGCGGTTAGGAGAAGACAAACGAGCAAAACGCGCCCTAAGGTTTCTGCTCGAGGCGCCGAAGAAGGAGGGCGATTGTTGATGGGGCGTTAAAACTTCAGCGTGAGCGCTACCCCGCCGCCGACGTTGGCGACGCTATAATCGAAGACGCTGTGATTTGACTGATTCCAGGCGAAAGAGCTGAGAGCGCTCAGTATGAGCCAATCCCGAATCCGATAGTTCGCGCTCAGGGAAATTATTTCGCTCACGTCGGTTCGGTCGCCGACATAATAATCGCGCACGGCCAACCGGGCCGCAGCGTCGATCGAAAAAGAGCGGCTCAAAGCAACGTCGTAGCCTACGTAGAACGAATAGTCGTTTCGCCGCGGCGGTTCGGGATTCGCGTAAACGCTCAGGTTCAGAGCAACGCCGAGGAAGACCTGCTGGGCGCGGCCGATCCGAAACGGCAGTTCCGCGTTTAAGATGATGGAATGATTGACGAAGAACTCGTCGAAATTGTCGGTATCCGTGAGGCGGTTGTAGTCGTAGCGCGCGCGGAGGCTGAGGTTGTGGAACTGCGGCAGGTAATAAGCTACTCCGGCGATAGCATCGAGGCTGCCAAAATTCAATTCGCTGAAGCGGTCGTAGAGGAAAAATTGCTGCACGACCCCGAGTTCGGCATAGAACGTCTTGGTAATGCGCGGTTGATACATCAAAGTGATCCCGGGAGCTACCACGACGTCATCCTCTTCACCAGTGTTGACCAGCGCGACGTTCGAGGTCCAGAAAAAGGGAGAGTAAACGGAAACCGTAAACGGCTTATACTCCTCAATCCGCTTCAAGATCTGCTGCTCGCCGATGTCTTTTTCATTCGGACTCGCAATCGCGTAACCTTGATTTTCGGCGCTGGGCGCAATGTTTGGGACTGTTGGATTGGCCTGGCTGCCCAGCAACTGCGCGCGGTTCTGGGCCGAGCCGGGCGCTACCTGGCCTTGGGTTGGTTGACCTGCGAGAATAAGCGCCGCTGCGCACACGAACGCGGGCCACCTCGGGAGAAATTTCGAAAAATGCCGTAAACTCATGAAATTTAGAGACTTTTCTGACGCTTTGAAATTTCCGGGTCAAGCAGAATTAATGTTCTTTTTGACATCAGAGCTGCGAAAATCGGGGCCGCCAAGGCACTTCCTGGCGAAATAGCTTCGCGCTGCCCCTCAAAGGCCACGGGCCAGCGGGCGTCGCGCGCGATTCGCTTTCTGGTGAGCCCTTGAGTTAACTTGACTCAGAAAAAACGCTTCATCAGCGTGACCAGGCTAAACTCGCAGAGACCAAACCGTGTACGCGAGGGCGCGTGCGCTACCATCACTTCCTCGTGAACACCTCGACCGCGTTCCATGTTTCGTCCGGGGGTTCTTGTTCGTATTCGAGGGCCCGCTCCAAATACATCTTTGCCAGCTCGTCGTCGGGATAGAATTCGAGAAAGCGCGAGAAAAGAATCTTGGCTTGCATGAAGTCGCGCTCTCGGAACTTTCGGATGCCTTCTTCATAACTTTCCAGCCAGCGCAAAAATTCAAGATCGACATCATCATCTCGCGCCGCAATGAGCGCGCAAACTTCGACCGGCCTGGTTTTTCCTTTCACGAGCACGCGAGCAACCGTGCGCAGATAAAATTCATCGCGCACCAATTCGGTGACGGTCGGGCCGAGCAGGATGTCAACCTGATAAGTCCGTGTCAGCGCCTCGAGCCGCGACGCGAGATTGACCGCGTCGCCGATGACGGTGAAATCCATTTTTTCCTCGGAGCCGATATTCCCGACGAGCACTTCCCCCTGATTGATGCCGATGCCAATCTTGAGTTCCTCGGTTCCTGTCGCGCGCCATTGCTCGTTGAGCTTGCGCAATTCCCGGCGCATCGCCACCGCCGCGCGCGCCGCCGCTTTTGCGTCTTCCGCGGTTCCACGGCTGCTCACGTTTCCCCAGACCGCCATCACCGCGTCGCCGATAAACTTGTCGAGCGTGCCGTCGTGCGCAAACACCACCGAAGTCATGCAACTGAGATATTGATTGAGCTGCTGAACGAGCGCTTCGGGATCGGCTCTTTCGCTCTTCGCCGTAAAACCGACGATGTCGGAAAACAGGATGATCGTCTCTTTCCGCGTTCCGCGCAGCGTGTCGTAATAGGCGGTGGGGTTTTCGAGAATTTCTTTGACCAGATTCTTCGATACGTAACGTTCCAAGGTGCGGCGCGTGCGCAGTTTCTCGAGCCGTTCGAGCGTGTACTCGAAGCCTAACGAAAATGCTCCGCTCATTAAAAATGCGGCGAGCACGGGCACAACGAGGATGAACAGCCCGGATTTATCATACAACAGCCGCGCCCCTCCCACGTACGCCGCGCCGACGCCAATCAGCAGCAAAATGCAAACCAGCGGCCGGCGCACAAAACCAATAATGCCCCACGCGAGCAAACCGGCCGCGCAGACAAGCGCATAATCCGTCGAAAGCGGCGTGTTGCGCAGAAATTCGCGATCAATTGCGGCGGCCATCGCATGCAGATGCATGACAGGCCCAGGCGTGTCCGGACTCAGCGGTGTATCTACAGTGTCGTGTTGCACCTGCGCGGAGGAGCCAACCACCACGATCTTGTCTTTAAAAAACGAACCGTCCGCATAATTCTGGTGCCAGAACTTCGGATCGAACACTTCGTAGAGAGGAAGCGGCTGATACGCGTCGATCGCGCTGAAGCGAATCACGTGGGCGCGTTGATCCCGCGGCACCGCATCGGCTCGGCCCAATTTCTCGAGCGCGCGCGCCGAGAGCGATTGGAAAACTTCCTCGCTCGGGTGCGGCGCCAGACCAGCCAGTTGACGATCCGTGATTGTGAAACGTGCCGCGCGGATTTTTCCGTCGATTGCATCTGGCCAAAAATTCACATAACCGACGCGAGCATCCGCCGCGGCCGACGGGAGCAACGTTTCATTCGGCACGACAAGTTGATTCCCGTTTGCAGAATCGATATTAGACCCGACGACCACACGGTCGCGATATTTTTCCAGCGCGGCATGAAACGCCGGGTCGCCATCATTGGGGGGATTGAAAACGAGATCGAACATCACGAGCCGCGCGCCCGCGCCCAACAAGCGGTCGAGCAACAACGCCCAAACTTCGCGCGACCACGGAAACGGTCGCTCGGTCATCAATTGGAAAGCTCGATTGTTCCTCAGCTCATCAGGTGTGAACAGCGGCAACTGCAATGTGCTTTGGTCGATGCCGAGAAAGACGAAATCAGGATGTGTGGCCGTTTTTCGACCTTCGCGCCGGAGTAAATCTTCGAAGCTTTGCTCATTCCGCCAAACCGTGGAAAAGAACGGAGCCTCGGGGACGAAACGCGCGGTCACCACAAGCGCAGTCCAAAACCCGCAGATACCCGCTAAGATCGACAACCGATGGCGAGCAAGCCAATGCATTCGTCAAATTTTACGACGCGTGCACTTTGCGGC
>DMCG01000014.1:4739-4990 GCA_003445855.1 Spartobacteria bacterium
CGCAGCTTGTTTGAAGTCGAAGTCGACTTGAGCAAGCGTCTGAACCAAATTTCGCCCGAGGAAATGGATACTGAATTTGTGTGCCCCAGTTGTCAGCAGCCGCTGACGGAAGTGCGCACGTCGAATGGAATCTTTTGGAGCTGCGAGAAATGCGGCGGATGCGCAGTTGGCGTCGAACTTTTGCGGCGCACCTTTACATCCGAATCGATCAATCCTCTCTGGTTTCATGCACTCCGCGGTGAAGGACAAAC
>DMCG01000014.1:5285-5428 GCA_003445855.1 Spartobacteria bacterium
GTCGACGTTTGCCGGCTTTGCCATTTTGTCTGGTTTGACGCGACGGAAGTGGAAAATCTGGTGCCGCGTTCCGTGTCGCCGCCAAAACCCGAGTTGCCGCAAAAGGCGCGCGAGGCGATTGCGCTGGCCAAAGTACAACAGCT
>DMCG01000109.1:0-2594 GCA_003445855.1 Spartobacteria bacterium
AACAATGCCTTGCAGATTATTTCGGGTGCGACCTCTTTGATCGAAACTATTTGGAAAGGCAACGATCGCTCGGAAGAATATCTCGCGATGTTGCGCGCGAGCATCCGGCGCGCGGAAAAAGCGGCGGCCGAGTTCGTTAAGCAAACGGGTGGACCTGATCAGAAAATACTCATGCATTCAGAGCTCGCCCCGTTCGCAAAGAACAAGAGTGCACCGCCATCGAGCGCCACCGAACACTCCATCCTTCTCGTGGACGACGAGCCCATGGCCTTGACCCTCGTCAGGCGAATCCTCATGGACGCGGGCTATCACGTCGTCACCGCGCAATCGGGATTTGAATGTCTTGATCTTTTTCGCGGCTGTGCGCGCGGTTACGATCTCGTTCTTCTCGATCTGACCATGCCTTTTATGGACGGCGAAGAAACGTTCCACCGATTGCGCGAGATTCGCCCGGACGTGTCGGTGGTGCTGTGTTCGGGATTTGTTCAACAGGAAAAGCTGGATCGATTAATGGCTTCCGGGCTCGCAGGCCTCTTGCGCAAGCCACTCTCTCCGGATGAGATTGTCAGTCATGTCCGGTCTACCCTTGAGAGCATGAAATATTCGCGTGCCAATGCGGTCCCGGCAGACGTCTCCGCTGCAATCTAACTGCCGCGTCCATCCACGCGCCGCGAGGCGCGGAGATTTGCAAAATTGCTACTTGCAAATTGCGATTTAAATCTTGCTCTTCGATTAGATCGACAATTGCAAATCGGCGATCATCAATCGAAAATCCAAAGTCTCACTACCCCGTGGTGTAACGGTAACACAGCGCCCTTTGGAGGCGTTATTCTTGGTTCGAATCCAAGCGGGGTAGCCAATCGAAATTTCCCCTAGTTCTCGCATAGCGAGAGATATGCAGACGAGTTTGTGAAATTTTAGTTTACGCATAAACGCGCACGAAAACGCGCAAAAATGCAATCTATACGTCAACTATTCGTCAAACGGATTTGAAGAGCGTTAAACGATTTTTTTGGGCGGTAGAAAGTGTTCATGAATTCCTCGTACGAAATCGCGAACTCGATTTAGGCGCCGAAGTTCACGCCGCAAGGCGGCAAGGTTTCGATCGTTACGTGCAACGAGGCAAGCGGCAAGCTGGTTGTCGAAGTGAGCGATACCGGGATCGGCATTCCAGCAGACGCACTCTCGCGGATTTTTTCGCCGTTCGAACAAGGGGATTCGTCCATTCATCCGCGCTATGGCGGTCTCGGTCTCGGTCTTTCGATTGCGCGTACTTTAATGAAAGCGCATGGCGGCACTCTGGAAGTGGAGAGCGAGGGATCAGGTCAAGGCGCGAAGTTTACCGCGCGTTTCAAAATAGACGATTCGCTTTCCGATCTCACTTGCCCAAGATCCTCTTCAGGTCGAGAGTAACGAGCTTTCTGGCGCGAAGACCGGCCTCGCTGCGCCCACCAACTCGACAAACCCCAAATTGTAATCCTATGGAGCTCACCATCACTCAAAACGGCGCCCTTTATGCCGTGCAACACAGACCGGCCCCAAGATATCGGGGAAATCTGCAGAAACGAGTGACCGCAGACCTGATTCGGGCTCTCCCGACTTTAACAACATCTATGGAAAAGTTTACGATGCGGCCGATTCCGGCAGAAAAGGCTCAGTCCGCGCCACAAAATACTGGAGCGCAAGTCGCTGATGCATTCCCCTAATAGCGGGTGGCGGCATAAGAGGTTGGCTCACTGAGAATCCAGCGATGAGGACGGTCATTTCCGATAAACCAAGGACTGAGACGAAACGGAACCAGCTCGAACAGATCAAGAAGTTCACGACGGTCGTCGCGGACACGGGCGACTTCGAAACGATCCGTGAGTTCAAGCCGAAGGATGCGACCACGAATCCGAGCTTAATTTACGCGGCAACGCAGAAGGAGAATTACTATCATTTCCTCGAAGAAGTGTTGGTCAATCGCAGAAAATCTGGGCTCAGCGGCGCGGCGCAGATCGAGGACATCATCGAACATCTGTTGGTGAAGTTCGGTTGCGCGATTTTAGAGATCGTGCCGGGCCGCGTCTCGACGGAAACCGACGCGCGCTTCTCTTTCGATGTGGAAGGTTCAATCAAGAAAGCGCGGCGCTTGGTGAAACTTTATGAGGAACAGGGGATCGGGCGCGAGCGCGTGCTCATCAAGATCGCTTCCACGTGGGAAGGAATTACGGCGGCGGAACAACTGCAGAAGGAAGGCATCAAGTGCAATATGACGCTGCTCTTTTCGCTCGCGCAGGCGGTGCGGTCCGCGGAAGCGAGGGTGCAACTCATTTCGCCATTCGTCGGCCGCATTTACGATTGGTTCAAGGCCGCGAACAAACGCGATTACTTGGGCGCGGAAGATCCCGGGGTGCAGTCGGTGCAGGAAATTTACATGTATTACAAGAAGTTCGGTTGCGAAACAGAGGTGATGGGTGCAAGTTTCCGAAACATTGGTCAGATTCTTGAGCTCGCGGGCTGCGATCTCCTCACCATCAGCCCGGAATTGATGAAGCAGCTTTCCGAATCGCACGAGCCGGTCGAGCGAAAACTGAGCCCCGAAAAAGCACAAA
>DMCG01000109.1:2893-7774 GCA_003445855.1 Spartobacteria bacterium
GACATTGCGAAGCTAGAGAAGTTCGTCGCCAGCAAGATCAACTAACCCTGGGAAGATACGGAGATTCATGAATCACACAGTCTTGGACGACGCATTAAGTCGCTCCGATTTTAAATTGGCAGACAAATCACGGGCGACGTCAAAGCGCTCGGTGTTGCGCTTGCCGCTCGATCGCATCAACTGGCTAACGAGTTCGTTCCTGATCGGCACGCTGGCATTAACGCTCACCGCCGTTCCGCTTTACCTCTACCATTTCGGTCTCGATTGGTTTCAGGTCGCGCTTTTCTTCGCGATGTTTTTGGCGTGCGGCTTCAGCATCTCGATCGGTTATCATCGGCTTTTCTCGCACATCACTTTTAAGGCGAGCTGGCCGATCCGGCTGCTCACGCTCCTCTTCGGCGCCGCCGCCTTTGAAAACTCAGTCTTGATGTGGGCGAGTGAACATCGCCGCCATCACAAGCATGTCGATCATGACGATGATCCGTACAATATCTCGAAAGGTTTTTTTTACGCGCACATCGGGTGGCTGATTTTCAAACTGAACCCGGACCAGCCATACGACAACGTCGATGACCTTCAGAAGGACAAGCTTGTCTGCTGGCAAGATCGACATGTTCACTTGATCGCCGTTTTGGTCAGCTTCGGCCCGCCGTCACTCCTTGGTTTTCTCTGGAACGGATGGCAGGGAGCACTCGGCGCCTTCTTGATCGCCGGCGTTGCTCGCATCGTTGTTCTTCAACACTGCACGTTCTTGATCAACAGCGCATGTCACGCCATCGGCCGGCAGCCGTATTCAACGAAATGCACTGCGCGCGACTCGCTCTTCCTTGCCCTTTTCACCTTCGGCGAAGGCTATCACAACTATCACCATGAGTTTCAGCATGACTACCGTAACGGTGTAAAGCCATGGCAGTTTGATCCGACGAAGTGGATCATCTGGACGCTTTCGAAATTAGGGCTCGTTGGAAATCTGCGCCGCGTCCCGGCAGATAAGATTGAGTCCGCGCAACGACAAACTCGAGACGTGAGTTGCTGATGCGCGGCCCCTCCGCGCACTCCGCAAACTTTACACCGCAAGCGCCCATTCAATCGTTGCGACGTAATCGCGCAGCAAGCCAGAACGATTAACGTTTATTTGTGGTTGAAGTTCGTGGGCAACGACGACGCTAGGCGATGAAATCACGATCACCGGTCTCCCCGCGCCTTTCCTGCTCGTCGGCGTTCTCGTGATCGCCACCGATCGGAAAATCATGCGCAACCAGCCAAGCTCACCTTTGAGCGTCGCCTCAGTTTGCATCACGACTTTGTTGATGTTCGCGGCTGCAATTGGGATGTTCGTGTTCTAAAGGCCCAGCGAAGAACCGAGATCAGTCGGTGATTATCGGTTCCACAACGCCTGTGCAGCACGGCACATTCAGTGTCTGTTCATCAGTTGATCTTTACTGGCGACAAACTTCTCTAGCTTCGCAATGTCGGCCGCGAACTTACGAATGCCTTCCGCGGTTTTCTCCGTCGCCATCGCGTCCTCGTTCACGAGATAGCGGAATTTCTTCTCGTCCAGCTCGAGCCGCTTCACGTCTGCGCTTTGTGCTTTTTCGGGGCTCAGCTTTCGCTCGACCGGCTCGTCCGATTCGAAAAGCTGCTTCATCAACGCAGTTTCACGGTGTTTATTCATGTTTGAATGGATTCCATTGGTTCGAGGTCGCTAATTGCCGATCCGTTCAGGACGCGGCTGAGGGCATTTTTCCCCGTGCGTTCCGCTTGATCTAGCTCGCTTAGCATAACTTCGCGCTCTTTTGGATTTATTTGATTGAGTAAAAAGCGCCAAGAATCGCCCCGAAGATTACGTGAGCGACGACAACTGAGATCGGTGTACGAATACCGTAATGCAACCCAAGGAAGCCAGGGGGTTCTAACTGACGCGCGACCGTGGGACCATATTGCTCGTTCGCGATGCGCGGATGCAAGGCGGGCAACGCGGGCAGCGCCACGGCGAGAACAAAGATCGCCTGCACAAGTCCGATTAATCCGCCGAACCACCATGTCGATCTTCCGAGGGCGTGAAAAGTCGCGACGTAAATGAGCGAAAAAATCCAGCCGTTCAGGAAATGCAAAAAAATGCCGATGAACTTCGCGCGATCGCGATCCGGAGTAAAAATGGTTCCGAGCAAATAAGGAATGTTCATGCGGGTCATGCCGATTCCCTGACTGCCGGCCAGGATCGACGTGAGCACCACCGTGCTAGCAAATCCCCACAGCAACCAACTGGTCCAATTCATGACTGTCGATCCAACTTATGCGCACGCTCTTCCCTGTCACGCAGCGACAGCGCGGCGTTAATCACGCCGAGATGCGTGAAGCCCTGCGGGAAATTGCCGAGCGCGTCGCCATTTTTCGCGTCGACCTCTTCCGCGAAAAGATCGACATCGTTTGCATAAGCGAGCGCCTGTCTAAATGTAGTCTCTGCCTCTTCCAAGCTGCCGCCGCCACGCGCCAGAAAATCGACTTCCCAAAAACCGCAGAGTGCAAACGCGCCCTCGCGCCGTTTCGCGCTAGGCTCATCACGATGGAGAAGTCCAGGCGCGGGGACGAGCCGTTCGCGCACGCACCGATGTGTTTGTTGCATGCGCGTCGACGTTGCATCTTCGAAACCATGGAGAGCGAGTAGAAGCACGCTCGCGTCCAGCGTATCGCCCTCGAGCAGCTGCGTGTAACTCTGCAAACGATCGTTCCACGCTCGCTCTTCGATTTCACGCCGAATCTGGTGTCGGGCATCTCTGAATTTGTCGGCTGGAATACCGCTGATCTGCCCGCGTTCGTGCATTTGTAGCAGACGATCGAGCGTTACCCAGCACAACAAACGGGAGTGGGTGTAATGCCGCTGCTCTTCTCGATATTCCCATATCCCGCTGTCCGGTTCCCGCCAATGCTCGCAGACGTATTCGCCGCATTGGCGCAGCATCTTTTGCATTTCGCGATCCAATCGGCGTTGCTTCCTAAAAAAATGCGACACCGCATCAACAACCTCGCCGTAGATATCCAGTTGAAGTTGCACGCGCGCCTCATTGCCCACGCGCACGGGCCGGGAATCGGCATATCCCCTAAGATGATCGAGAACACGCTCCGCCAATGGGGATTCGCCGAATACATCATATAGGACGCGCAGTTTTGGTCGCGTAAGCCTGGTCGCGTGCAGCAGCCAGTTCACGAATGCGTCGGCATCATCTTTATAACCCAGGCCGAAGAGAGCGCGCACCGTAAAGGCTGCATCGCGCAGCCAGGCAAAACGATAATCCCAATTCAAATCGCCGCCGATGCGTTCCGGCAATGATGTCGTCGGCGCCGCGATAATCGCGCCGGATGGCGCATACGACAAAAGTTTGAGCACAAGTGCGCTGCGAATCACTTGGCGTCGATAAGGTCCATCATAGTTGCCTTGCGCGGCCCAGCGCCGCCACCAGTCGATCGTGAGTTCGAGCTTTTTCGCGACGAGATCGCCCAACGGCGGAATTACAGCCGGACCTTCACTCGAAAACGTGAAAGAAAATGCAACCGTCTCGCCGGGTTTCAGCGCGACGCTGGCAGACAAACCGCCGGCGCTGGATCGGCCAAATTCGATCTCGCTGCGAAACGTGAAGACGTACGGTTCGCTGTAAATCCTCCAACCGAGTTTGCCGGTATCTTTGATCTTGGGAGCGACGCGCCCATAATCGAGTCGCGGATTCAAATCGACAATCAGTTGCACTTCGCCCTGCTCGCATTTGACCCAACGAATAAGTTCGTGTTCTGGCCAAAGTCTTTTCTTTTTCTGCTCTTCGGAAGTGACCGGCATGAAATCGGTCACAACAATTTTCCCCGAAGAAGTGGCAAACTCGGTTTCGAGAACGTTTGTATTGTCGATGTAACGCCGGGTTGTTTGCGAATCTTGCGATAGACGAATGCTCCAGTCGCCGCCGATTTTTGCATCGACAATCGCCCCGAAAATTGAGGCGCTATCGAAACGCGGCCAACAAAGCCAATCGATGGAGCCGCGATTCGAGATGAGCGCAGCCGATCTCCCATCGCCAATGATCGCGTAATCCTGAATCTTCGGTTGTTCCATGCTCATGCTCCGGAGGAATCAACGCGCTTGCTCAACCACGCTCGAAGCTGACATTGCAGCCCAACAATGAATGGCGCGAACGAAGTCGTTGTCATCACCGGCGCTTCCGCCGGTGTTGGACGCGCGACAGCCCGCAGATTTGCGAAGGATGGGACGCGCATTGCGTTGCTTGCGCGCGGACGTGAGGGATTGGAAGCGGCGCGCAAAGAGGTCGAACAACTCGGAGGAAAGGCGCTCGTCATGATTGTCGATGTTGCGGAAGCGCATGAAGTGGAAACCGCCGCCGCGCAAGTCGAAGCGGAGCTGGGGAAGATCGACATATGGATCAATAACGCGATGGCGTCGGTTTTTTCGACGATCAAGGAAATGACGCCAGATGAATTTCGTCGCGTCACCGAAGTCACTTATCTTGGCTGTGTGCATGGGACTCTGGCTGCGTTGAAGCGAATGTTGCCGCGGGATCGCGGTGTGATCGTGCAAGTCGGTTCCGCGTTGGCGTATCGCGCGATCCCATTGCAATCGGCTTACTGTGCCGCCAAACATGCGCTGCAAGGTTTCACCGAATCGCTGCGCTGCGAGTTGATTCACGACAAAAGCAATGTGCGCGTAACGATGGTGCAATTGCCCGCGCTCAACACGCCGCAATTCGGTTGGGTGAAAAGCCGGTTGCCGCGCAAAGGCCAGCCGGTTCCGCCAATTTTTCAGCCGGAAGTCGCCGCCGATGCGATTTATTTCGCGGCACATTATCCGCGCCGCGAATTTTATGTGGGATGGCCGTC
>DMCG01000109.1:8067-14961 GCA_003445855.1 Spartobacteria bacterium
CGCAGCAATACGATGGGCCGGAAGACCCGAATCGCGCGCACAATTTGTGGGAACCGGTCCCCGGCGATCACGGCGCGCACGGGAGCTTCGATGAGCGCGCGAAGTCGAGAAGCCTGCAATGGTGGATAAGTCAGCATCGCGGCTGGATCGCACTCGGCGCTGCGGCATTTTTACTGGCTGTCACATTCGTGTTCTTTGTAGCGCGTTAAGCCGAACCTTGTTTGACTGCCATCTCCAAGACCTGAGCCGTGTGCAGCGCAACCCGGTTAGTCGTCTGTCGAATCTGTTCGCGGCAACTGAATCCGTCTGCGATGAGCAATGTATCCTTCGAAGATTTGCGCACTTCCGGCAGCAACACGCGTTCGCCACATGCGATCGAAACTTCATAATGATCTTTTTCAAAGCCGAACGCCCCCGCCATCCCGCAGCAACCGGAATCCACAACTTTGAAGTCGAGGCCGAGTTTGTGCAGCAACTCCTCATCGCGATCGAATTTCATGATAGATTTGTGATGGCAATGTCCGTGCACGAGCGCGGAGCGCGCGAGTTTCGGTGGTCGATAATCCGGCGCAAATTTTTCGAGAAATTCCGCCAGTGTAAAAGTCTGTTTGCTCAGCCGTTGCGCATCGGCATCCTGGGGGAACATTTCCGTCAGCTCATCGCGAAAGACGGCGATGCAACTTGGTTCGAGGCCGACCATCGGAGTCCCCATTTGAATTTCATCGCGCAGTTTCGTGAGAATTTGGGCGAGCCAGCGTTTTGCTGTTTGCAACATTCCGTAATCATAAAGCGGACGCCCGCAACAAAGGTCGGCGCGCGGAACGACGACTTCGAATCCAGCGTCTTCCAAAACTTCCACGGCCGCCTTCGCAGTTTCCGGATGGAAATAATTGTTGAACGTATCGGGCCAGAGAATCACGCGCGGTTTGCCGCGATTGCGCACGCGGCGGTGCGCGAACCACGATTTGAAATTCTCGCGCGCGAACGCCGGCATCGTCCTTTGTGGCGCGACACCGATAATTGCTTTAACGATGTTGCTGATGAACGGCGCGCGATTCACAAAGTTCACGAACGATGGCGCCAACTGCGCGAATCGCGACCAAACATGAATCAAACCAAAAGCGTAAGCGTGCAGTGGTCGCAATCGCCCTTGGAAGTAATGTGACAAGAATTCCGCTTTGTATGTCGCCATGTCTACATTCACGGGGCAATCCGCCTTGCAACCTTTGCACGAGAGACAAAGATCGAGGGCGTCTTTCACCGCTTCTTCGCGCCATCCGCGTTTTCCGATGACCTGGCCGTCGAGCATTTCCCAAAGCAAGCGTGCGCGGCCGCGTGTGGAATCTTTTTCTTCGCGGGTCACCATGTAGCTCGGACACATGGTGCCCTTCTCATGCCGCCGGCATTGGCCAACGCCAACACAACGTTCGATCGCATAGGAAAAACTTCCCTTGTCGTGAGGGAATTTGAAATGCGTCGGCCATTGCGGCGGATCGTAATTTTCGCCGTAACGCAAATTTTCGTCGCGCCGATATGGCCGCACGATCTTGCCGGGGTTCATTTTCCAATCCGGATCCCAGATCGCTTTGAATTCGCGAAAGGCCTGCACCAATTCTTCGCCGAACATTTTTGGCAACAATTCACCGCGCGATTGGCCGTCGCCATGTTCGCCGGAAAGCGAGCCGCCGTAGCGCACGACGAGGTCCGCGGCTTCGTTCGTGAACGCGACGTATTGCTTGATCCCCTCGGCGTTTTTCAAACCGAAATCGATGCGTGTATGCACGCAGCCCTGACCGAAATGGCCGTAGAGTGTACAGAGATATCCGTACTTGTTGAGCAGCGCGCGGAAGTCGCGCAAATAATTACCGACTTTTTCCGGCGGCACGGCGGCATCTTCCCAACCTTCCCACGTGTCCGGCTCGTTAGGCACTCGGGCACTTGCGCCCAGACCGGCGTCGCGCACATTCCACATCCGCTGTTCTTCGTGTGGATCGTCGAAGAGCTTCATCGTCGGCGCATCCTTCCTTCCACGCAGATCTTCCATGAGCGCTTTCGCTTTGCGGTCCGCTTCTTCTTTGGACTCGCCGCCGAATTCCACGAGCAGCCAGCCATTTCCCGTCGGCAACATTTCCACATCGTGAATGTGGAGATTTTTTACGCGCATCGCTTTTACGAGCACGTCATCGATTCCTTCCAAGCCAACCGGTTTGTGCTTGAGCACGTCGGGCACGTGATCGCCCGCGGAATAAATGTCCGGATAACCAAACATGACGAGCGAGCGGACGGGCTGGTTTTGCATGAGCTCTAAGGTCGCTTCGAGAATGATCATGCACGTGCTCTCAGTGCCCACCAAAGCGCGCGCGACGTGGAATCCGTTTTCGGAAAGCAGTTCGTCGAGATTGTAACCGGAAACGCGGCGCGGAATTTTCGGATAACGCTGCCTAACGAGTTCGCCATATTTATCGCGAAGATCGACAAGGTTTTTGTAGATCTCGCCGCGCCGTCCGCCTTGATGAATGATTTGTTCCAAGTCCACTTCAGCCGTTTTGCCGACACGCAAAATCGTACCGTCGTAAAGCAAAACTTCCAATTCATGCACGTTGTCGGACGTGCGCGCGCCGCCACCGTAGAATTGCGCCATGACCGAATGCACACCGCAGGAATTATTGCCGATCATTCCGCCGAGGGCGCAATGGCTGTGGGTCGCTGGATCCGGCCCGAAGACGAGCCCATGTTTGCGCACTGCGTCATTCATTTCGTCGAGCACAATGCCGGGCTGGACCCGCACCAGTTTCCGCTCCTGGTCGATTTCGAGAATGCGGTTGTAATATTTCGTGAAATCGATCACGACCGCGACATTGCAACATTGGCCGGCGAGACTTGTGCCACCACCGCGCCCGGTGATTGGGGCACGAAATTTTCGACAGGCCGCGACCGTCGCGATCACATCATTCCGGTCGCGCGGAACCACCACGCCGATCGGAATCTGTCGATAGTTGGAACTGTCGGTTGAGTACAGCGCCCGATCGCCGTCGCCGAAGCGCACTTCACCGCGAATCGTGGCGCGCAGCTCGGATTCCAATCGCCGTGCGTCCACGTTCAGTGTTTCAAGCAACGCAATATTTTGTGACATCGGCGCGTTTCAACTCCAGACCCATTCCTAGACGCGATAAATCGGGCTTCAGTGCGCCATTGTCTGGCTCGACATTTCCTTCGAAGAAAATTTTTTCGATGCGCGCGTGGTCGTGAAAATATTCCGCGTGCACCATCGGTGCCGCCGCGCAACCGATATGCAAATGCAACGCCGGCGCACAATGCGACGAGAGTGGAACATGACGCGCTTCGCAGAGCTTCGCGGCTTGCAAGAACCCAGTGAACCCGGCGCAGCGCGTCGCATCCGCTTGCAAAACATCGACGGCGCCCGCATCGAGCATGCGGCGGAAATAAACGAGATCGTAACCGTATTCGCCGGCGGCGATGTTCATGCCGGGCGGCGCGCAATCGCGCAGGAGTCGTAACCCTTCGAGATCGTCGGATGAAACCGGTTCCTCAAACCATGTGACGCTAAATTCGGAAAACTTTTTCGCCTGCTTGAGCGCTTGCTCTCGCGTGTAGGCGGCGTTGGCATCGACAAAAAGATAGACACCTTTACCGATCGCTTCGCGCGCGGCGTGAACGCGTTCGATGTCCGCTCTGGCATCGCGGCCGATTTTCATTTTTACCATCGCGATTCCCTGCTCGACCCAACCGCGAAGTTGTTGCTGCAACTTGTCGATCTCGTAAGAAGTGAACCCGCCGCTTCCGTAGATCGGCAATTTGTCGCGGACCTGACCGAACACTCTAACGAGTGGAAGATCGAGCAGTCGCGCCTTCAAATCCCAAAGCGCAACGTCAACCGCAGAGATCGCCATCGAACAGATTCCGGGGCGTCCGAGGTTGCGGATCGAATGCACCATCGCATCCCAACAACTTTGGATCGATATCGCGTCGCGCCCGATCACGATCTGTTTCAGGCGATCATCGATCAACTTCGCGGTTGATGTGTCAGCGTAAGTGTAACCGAGTCCTGTTTTGCCTCCCGCCGTAACATCGACAGTCACAATCGTCGTGCTGTCCCACTCATATGTCCCGTCCGATTCCGGAGCATCGGTCGGAATTTTGTAAGCAGCGACTGACAACTTCTCGATCGTTACCGCGTCGCTTTGCCTGGTCACTTTTTGTGGGGCAGATACGATTCGATTGCGTCCTTGAACGTCTGCCGAATGATCCCGATCTCTTCCGGATCGCCTTTGATTAGCGCTTTCGAAAACGCCTCTGCTTCTTTGAAAGAGATATGCGGCGGAAGCGTCGGCACGTTTGGATCAGTGTAAGCCTCGACCACCACCGGGCGGTCCGACGCAAACGCCTGCTCCCACGCTTCGCCGATTTGCTCTGGCTTATCGACAAAGATTCCGCGCAAGCCGAGCAGCTCCGCGTAGCGAGCGAACGGGAAATCCGGAATGTCCTGCGACGCCTCGTATTTCGGATCGCCCGACATCACGCGTTGCTCCCACGTCACCTGATTCAAATCGCGATTGTTTAGGACGAGAATCACGAGCAACGGATTGCTCCATTCCTTCCAATATTTTGAAATCGTGATCATCTCGTTGTTGCCGAGCATTTGCATCGCGCCATCGCCGACGAGCGCGATGGCCACGCGGTCCGGAAAACAAAATTTCGCCGCGATGGCGTACGGAACGCCTGGACACATCGTCGCGAGATTGCCGGAGAGCGACGCCATCATGCCCCGCCGGATTTTCAGGTCGCGCGCGTACCAATTCGCCGATGAACCGGAGTCTGAAGAGAGAATGCAGTTATCCGGCAATCGCGGTGAAAGTTCCCAGAACATCCGCTGCGGATTAATCGGGTTCGCGCTGTTCATCGCGCGCGCCTCGAGCACCTTCCACC
The DNA here is from genome assembly GCA_003445855.1 of Spartobacteria bacterium. Taxonomy (GTDB): domain Bacteria; phylum Verrucomicrobiota; class Verrucomicrobiia; order Chthoniobacterales; family UBA10450; genus UBA10450. The sequence continues at coordinate 13,015 of DMCG01000109.1, forward strand.
ACTCTTCGATTTCCTTTTCGAGCATCTGCCGCCACGACCGGTCCTCTTTCCGTTTCAGCAGCGGGATGAGCACGCGCAGCGTCTCCGCGCTGTCGCCCATGAGATTTACTTCCATCGGATAACGGATGCTGAGGAGCCGGCCGTCGATGTCGATTTGCACGCCACGCGCATGACCTTCTTTCGGCAGAAACTCCGAGTAAGGAAAATCCGAGCCGACCATCAGCAGCGTGTCGCACTCGGTCATCATGGTCCAACTCGGTTTGGTGCCGAGCAGACCGATTGATCCGGTGACGAAGGGCAGGTCGTCTGGCAGCGCAGCTTTTCCGAGCAGCGCTTTGGCAACGCCAGCGCCGAGCAGGTCCGCAACTTCGAGCACTTCGTCTGCCGCGCCGAGTGCGCCGGCGCCGACCAGCATTGCCACTTTCTTACCCGAATTTAAAACCTCCGCCGCTTTGCGCAGATCGGCATCACTGGGAATGACCCGCGGCGACGGAAAACCGATGCCGGAATGGATCGTGCCGTGCGCGCGGGGCGGTTTTTCCACCGCGTCGAGCTCCTGAACGTCGTTCGGAATAATAATGCAGGTGACGCAACGGCAGACCTTCGCGATGCGCACCGCGCGATCGACGAGATGCCGCACCTGCTTCGGATCGGACACCATGTGCACAAATTCGTGCGCGACATCTTTGTACAAAGAGATGAGATCGACTTCCTGCTGGTACTCGCCGCCGAGCGCCGCGCGCGCCTGCTGTCCGACGATCGCGACAACCGATTGATGATCCATCTTCGCGTCATAGAGGCCATTCAGGAGATGGATCGCGCCCGGGCCGGAGGTCGCGAGACAGACGCCGACTTCTCCGGTGAACTTGGAATGCGCGCACGCCATGAACGCGGCCATTTCCTCGTGGCGCACCTGCACAAACTTCATCAGGTCGCCGGCGCGATTCAGCGCGCCCATGATTCCGTTAATGCCATCGCCGGGAAATCCGTAGATGCGGTTGATGCCCCACGCGGAAAGGCGTTTCAGAAGAAAATCGCTAACTTGATCGCCCATATATTTTTTCGTTTCTCTGTCCTTAATCGGTGTCTGCAAACACGATGGTTGTGATCAACGCGTTTTCTGATTGGCGGGAATCAAGCCGAGTATGCTGGACGACAATTGGCACATCGGAATCGATGGTGCTCGCGTAATCCGTTGCGCGCGGGATCGGTTGTGGATCGTTGAGATCGTCAGTGATTCGCCTAATCAGAAAGTCGCTCGTGGTTTCGGCCATGATTATCGAGCTACCTTCCGTTCTTTTTTTAAAGCAAGTACGGCCGCGATTTGCCTACCCGTGAAGATCGACAATCAACGGCACCAAAAATTGCTGAATCCTTAAGTACTTTGATCCGGCGGTTGCTTTACAGCCACGCCGCGGACGTAAACCAGCTCGCCGCCGAGCCAGCCTGAGATCGTAATCAGCACGATGCCGACAACCGAAAGCACGATCGGTAGATTGTCACCCGGCGCGCGGTGCATTCGCAGCCAGAAATTGACCGCGTAAAGCACCACTGCCGCCAGATTGATCCTCATGTGCCAGATCGCGATTGTTCTCGTCTTCGGATTGTTGATATCGGTGAAATCGAGAAAACCCGGAACCGCTGCGATGAGCGCGCCTATGGTGCCGCCGCCCAGCGTATAGAGGGCAACGTCATTCCACACCGCACCACCGTATCCGAATTTAAAAATCAGATCGCTGATGATTGAAAAAATCCACAAGCCGATTGGGAGTGGAATGAGCATTGCGTGCAGTGGATGACCTTTGATACTTGCAGTTGATGACATGGTTTTCCTTTCTTGCGGGTTGATGCTGCGTAGCAGCTAACGGTACTTCGCTCTCAAGCGTTCGTGTGGTTGTTCAAAGGTTGTTACTTGCACGTCCCTCAATTGATCTTGTTGGCCACGAA
>DMCG01000109.1:15256-17853 GCA_003445855.1 Spartobacteria bacterium
GGCCACGAACTTACGGATGCCTTCCGCGGTTTACCTTTGGAAGCATATCGACCTTATGGCCATTCATAGCCCGGAAAGAAATCGTTCTTGATCCGTTCCTCGGGAACGCCAATTGTTTTCAAGGTTTCATCCATTGATTCGACCATCGGTTCTGGTCCTGAAACGTAAAGCATCGGTTTTTCAATGTCCGGCACAAGCTGTGGAATGCTTTTCTCGTCGATCCGATTTGGGCTGACGACATAATCGATTCTGAATTCGGGGTGCCGCCCTCTTAATGCATCCAGTTCTTTTCGATACGGAAAATCGTTGTCACGATTTGCGTAAAGAAGCTGCACGTTTAGCGGTTTCTTGTTGTAATCCAGGTCGAGCAAAATGGCGCGGAAAGGCGTAATGCCAATTCCTCCAGCGATGAAGACAAATGTCTTCTTGGAGTCATCCACAACGAAATCGCCCTCCAGATCGTGAGCTTCGATTGCATCGCCCGGCCTGAGATTTTTAAGCGCTTTCTTAAACGAACTACTCTTCGACGCGAAACGCGTCGTCAACATTACATGCTTTTCGTGAGGCGCTGACGCGATTGAGAAATAACGCTCCGCGCCGCGATCGTCAGGATTCGGGTGGTTGAGCACGTAGCGCAGAAGTTGTCCTGCCTTCCATTGCAACGGCTGCTCGGGCGCAAAAATAAAAGAGAACGTGTCGTTTGCTTCCTGCTTTGTCGCACTCAGCGTAAATTTCATCGATCGAACGGATACAAGATTTGCGCGGGCTCCGCGCTACTTTCGTGCGGGCGCTCGCCGGCTAGATGGATTTCAGGTATTCGACCAGATCCTGCTTTTCCGCGTCGCTAAGTCCGAGCGTGAAAGTGGCATCATAATGATTTATCACATCGAGCAGCGTCTCGAACCGCCCGTCGTGAAAGAAGCCGCCTTTGGTGTGAGTGAACAGTCCCTTAAGCGGTGAGGTGCGATAACGGCGATCCGGCGCGCGGTTCGCCTGGAAATCGTCGATGCCGATCTCGGCAGGGGTGTGGAGATTCCAACCCGGCTCGGTGAAAAGAGGCGGCACGTGGCAACTGGCGCAGTTTCCCTTTGTGTTGAAGATATTCCGGCCGCGTGTAGCAGCCTCAGCGTTGAAAGTGTCGGGCGGCGACTTGGGTGCGGGAATGCCAAGTTGGTAAAAGTGCAACGCGGGCAACTTGGAACTGATGAGATCAACCTCGTTTGTGATATGACCGAGTCTGGCGCGGGCGGCAACGGGAAATTGTTCCGCGTTATCAAGCCGTTGATCAAAGAAATTTCCTTGACCATGCATTTCAATGTTGGCGACAAATGCATTCCAATGGGTGACCGAACCCCAGCCTGTCCAGGTGTGAAGATTCACACCCGCAAGTCCAAACGCGGGAGGAATCAAGGTGGCCGCACTTTTGCCGCCGGGTCGGAACCCTTTGCCGTCCAGGCTCAACTCCGCATCGAATTTTCCCGGACCCCACGCGAGCAATACCGTGCGAACGGTTGCTTCATCCACTTGCAGCAGGTCTGCAAATGGAGCAACGGTCGGCGCCGAGGCGATGATCGCTCCAACGTTCAAATCACGATTAGGCCATCCATCGAGACGCTGGCCGATTCCCGGTGCGAGTGAATTGTCCACCGTTGAATGACAAAGAGCGCAACTGATTCCAACAGAACTGAGAGTTCCGTTCGTAAAAAATCCTTTTACGCCGACAACTGCATTCGCCTGCAACAGTGCGGCAGTATTTTTCGGATCCGTCACGTCGAGTTTCCCATGGCGTATTTGCTGGACCAATCGTGGCGGCAAGGCGGCAACATCAACTTTAAGTCCGAGCGCCAGGGCATTGCTCGGCGAAAGAGTCGCGAGAGTTTCTTGCAGCCGCAATTGGCCGCCCCAAAATGCTTCGTCGCCGAAAGTATCGAAGCGAAAAGTCTGCTTGCCTTCCGCCAGCATCTGCTGCGCGTTGTGGCTGATGGCGTCATCATCTAGACCGCGTTTTATTTTCTTCGCGTCCATATCAGCCCCGTCCTCTCCGCGTCCGGCATCGGGCTCGCGATCCTGAAAGGCAACGCCCGGCGTTTTTTGCGCGCGGAGAGAAGAGAGCGCGATCACAAATGCCAGCCCGAACACGAAACCGAGGCAGGCGCAAAGCGCGAGTTTGTGACGATTGTAAGAGTGGAAGAACATTAATAGTTTTTTGCGATGTTTCATTTTAACCTCCTTATGCAACAGGCCGATATTCGGGAGGAAAAATGCCACATACAAATCTTCCGAGGATCGAACTGAGGCGAAATGTTAAGTCGAGGAAAAACGAACTCACATAATAAGTCAATATATATTTTGCTTTAATTGCCGGACTGAACTTTTGATATGAAACCACAACGATGGCGCGAGCGAATGCTTGATAGTACGCGAGGTCAAGTCCTCGCTCTGCTTCGTGTCGAATCGTGCACCGTCAATGAACTCGCCGCCGCCCTGAAACTGACAGACAATGCCGTGCGAGCGCACCTGATCAGTCTCGAACGCGATGGTCTGATTCAGCGTGAGGGGAGTCGACCCGGTCTTCGAAAGCCGCACGCGTCGTATGG
>DMCG01000109.1:18079-18552 GCA_003445855.1 Spartobacteria bacterium
AATCACCTTATGTCGAGCATCTCCAAGCGGCTCGGCTCGCGGGAACTTCGGGCGAGCATGCGCGAGGTCGGTCGGTCTTTGGCGAAAGAACATGGCGATGAGCTCACGAAAAAGAGCCGAAACGAACGACTCCTGGCCGCCCTTGATCTGCTGAAGAAATTGGGCGGAGCAGTCGCACTTCACGAGACGGACGGGAAGAAGTTCATTCGCGGCAAGAGTTGTCCGCTTGCCGCAATAACGGCGGATTACCCGGATGCCTGTCTGATCGTCGAGGCGCTGCTCACGGAAATTATCGGCGTTCCGGTTAAAGAGCACTGCACTCACGGGCAACCGCCGTCATGTTGCTTTGAAGTGAGCTGACTTCCAGTGGGCCGCAGCTGACTTTGTTTCCGTTAGGCCGTTCAGACGTATCTCCACTTCACGTATTAAAACGAGATGTTGCGGTGTGAGTCGTTTTTCGCGAGCGTCACTGA
>DMCG01000109.1:18899-19848 GCA_003445855.1 Spartobacteria bacterium
CCTATCCAGCAGGAAGATGCAGCTTCAACACCGCGAACCGCTACGTGGGAATTGTTGAGTTGTGCGAGAGCATTTGTCGGGCTATACTAGGCAACTGCCGCATCTACTTACCTACCTGGCTCGCCGATTTCCATCGGAAGCACGAACCGGATGGCCTTTCGCTGCGATCTCTGCAGCAACTCAGTAAACTAGAAAGTTAATATGATTAAATTATTCCTCAGTGTCACGTTTGCCACAGTCCTGATCGGTTCAGCGGCTTACGGACAAACATCCACCTCCTCCACCACCGTCGCGACGGGGACCAATGGAGCGACTGAAACCGCGACCACGACAACCGAAAGTTTTGGCACCGTCACGGAGTTCACTCCGGGACAATCCCTGATCCTGAAAACTGAAGCAACCGAACCCATGCACTACAAGTTCGGCAAGACCGTCACATACGTGAATGGACATGGAAAGGTTATCGAAGCTTCGAAAATCAAAAAGAATTCGAAGGTTCGCGTTCACTACCTCAAAGACGGCGACGACATGGTAGTTGATAAGGTCATCGTGACGCGGGACCGCGACTAATCCGGCCCGTTTTGCTGGGGCAGTTTTACAACCAAGCTAGCAATTCAGCGCCTGGCGGATCGAGACAATGCTCGTCGCCAGGCGTTTTGCTTTCTTTAATTTCAATCTGAAAGCCGAGGCGCTGATTTTGGCTGCGCTTGGGTTGCGCTGGCCTCGCGTACGAGGCAACGAAAATGGCGGAAACGTAGTTCTTTGTCTACCAGATGTCCGATTCTCTCACACGAATCATTCAGGATTACCCGAGGCACCGCCGGGCGTGGAGGAAGACGGAAATCACACGCGACGACTATATTGCTTGCCGCCGGGGATAGCGACGTGTTATCCACGATCCGTGAATAGAAACATCTTCTACATCATCGGAGTCATTGTCGTTATCGTC
>DMCG01000182.1:0-1268 GCA_003445855.1 Spartobacteria bacterium
TGGAACGCGGCCTCGTCAAAATCAGCGGCCGCGCCGAAATTCCCGGCCGCCCGCTCCTCTACGAAACAACGCAATTTTTTCTCGACCATTTCGGTCTGCGCCATCTGAACGAATTGCCCAACGTGGAAGAATTGCGGAAACGTTATTTGCCGGTGGCGCCGCGGCCGGCGCCCGTCAACGCCCCGGCGGCGGCGACCGATCTGTAGCCGTCGCCCTGTGGGCGACGCAGCGCACGTCATGAAAATTTCGTCTGCGTCGCGCTTCGCAGAGCGAAGCGTCTACATCGCGATCTTTGCGTTGTTTACCGCAACATCGACAATTGCCTTTTCGGAATTGCGGGCCGCCGATTGCGCGCGCGCCGCAAAATATTCCGAGAGCCAGCGCGGTATTTCGATGTTGGTCATGCAAAACGGCCGCACCGTCTTCGAACATTACGCGAACGGCGGATCGCCCGAAGGCAAATGGCCGATCTTCAGCGGCACGAAAAGTTTTTGGGGCATCGCCGCGCTCTGTGCCGTGCGCGACGGCCTGATCAAACTCGACGATCATGCCGCCGATACTATCACGGAATGGAAAAGCGACCGGCGTAAGTCGCAGATCACGATTCGCCAGCTCTTAAATTTCACCGACGGGATCGACGGTGCGCCACATCTACATCGCGCCTCGATCCGCGATCGCAACGCCGCGGCAATTCGATTGTCGATCTTAGCGGAGCCGGGCACGCGATTCATTTATGGCCCGAGTCATCTTCAGATTTTTTCGGAATTGCTGCGCCGAAAATTAAAAGGGCGCGGAACAATCGCGTATCTGGAAGAACACGTTCTCAATCCGCTTGGCCTCTATAATCTGGAATTTAAAAAGGACGCGCGCGGAAATCCGTTGCCGGCGAGCGGATTTGAATTGACGGCCCGCGAATGGGCGCGGCTGGGAGAGCTGGTGCTCGGTCACGGGAGTTATCATGGCCGGCAAATCGTGCCGGCAGATTTATTGAAGCAGGCGTTTACCGGATCAGCTGTCAATCCGTCCTACGGGCTGACCTTTTGGTTGAATCGACAAGCCCCGCATGCAAACGAGATCGACGTCGAGAAAGAGATCGACCTGCCGTGGGAACGCGCGCGTTGGATCGACATCTGTATTTGCAAAGCCGCGCCGGCGGACATGATCGTGGGTCTCGGCTCCGCTTACCAACGACTGTTTATCGTCCCGTCCATTAACCTGGTGATCGTGCGGCAGGGACGGGAGGCCAAATTTTCCGACGCGCATTTTCT
>DMCG01000182.1:1640-9421 GCA_003445855.1 Spartobacteria bacterium
CCGCGAATTACATTGTCGATCTTATGAACAAGTTTGCCATCGGCTGCGGCGGTGTGTTGGTGATCGTGCTTTTCTTGGCCTTCGTCGTCGGCCTCTTTTTTTGGGGCACTTACAATCGTTTGGTTACGTTGGACCAGAACGTGAACAAAAAATGGGGCGACGTGCAGACCGTCTACCAGCGTCGCGCGGATTTGATCCCGAATCTGGTAAACACGGTGCAAGGCGCGGCCAACTTCGAGAAATCAACGTTAGTCGAAGTGACGAACGCGCGCGCCAGCGTCGGCCGTGTGCAACTTGATCCGAACAAGGCGCCGACCGATGCGGCGCAGCTCGAGCAATTCCAAGCCGCACAGGGACAATTGAGCAATGCGCTTTCCCGTTTGCTCGTTGTGGTTGAGCGTTATCCCGAACTCAAGTCGAACCAGAATTTTCTCGGTTTGCAAGCGCAACTCGAAGGAACAGAAAATAGAATCTCGGTGGAGCGAAGCAATTTCAACGGCACGGTGCAAGATTACAACACGGCGGTAAGACGCTTTCCGACGAACATGATAGCCGGAATGTTCGGTTTTCAGTCGCGGCCGTTCTTCAACGCGCAAGTCGGCGCGGAGAAAGCGCCGGCCGTAAATTTCAATTTCGGCAAGCCAGCGCCGGCAGCTTCGCCAACCGGGTCGCCGTAACGTGGTAGGGACATCTCTCCGAGATGTCCGTGAATTTTTCACGGTGCCTGCAAAGAATTCGGACGCTTCGGAGAAGCATCCCTACCTGAAAAGATCGACAATCAATTCTCGCGTGAGAAAAATCGCGCTCCTCGCTGCGACGATTGCGTCGCTTGTCCCAATCGGAACTCGCGCCGCGGAAGTCATTCCGCCAAAACCAGATCGTTATTTCAACGATTACGCAGGCGTCGTTTCAAAGGAAGCCGCCCTGCGTTTCAACGAGCAGCTTGCGCAATTTGAGCGCGAAACTTCGAATCAACTTCTGGTGGTGGTTTGGCAGACGATGCCGTCACAAAGTTCAATCGAAGATTTCACGCAACGGACTTTCCAAGCATGGACCGTCGGACAAAAAGGACGAAACAACGGGGCCGTGCTGTTCGTGTTCATCAAAGATCGACGAATGCGAATCCAACCAGGATATGGTTTAGAAGGCGCACTTCCGGATATCATTTGCGATGAAATCATTCGAGACGGCATGGCGCCGCATTTCCGCAGTGGCGATTACGAACGCGGGCTCGCAAACGGAATCGATCTCATCTGCAAAGCAGTCCGCGGCGAGTACAAAGGCAGCGGACGAACCACAAAGGAACGTGGCGCGAACAACGTTGGTCCTTTGCCTTTCCTGCTCTTTCTCTTCGTGATGTTCATTTTCATTATTGCCGGGCGCTCCGCTCGAAGGCGCGGCTATCGATATTCAAGTTTGGGCGGGCCGTTTATCGGCGGCTGGTCGAGCGGTGGCGGCGGTTGGTCGTCGGGGGGTGGCGGGTTTAGCGGATTCAGCGGCGGTGGCGGGTTCAGCGGCGGCGGCGGCGCCAGCGGAAGTTGGTAAAGCGAATGCGAACAAAGGAATTTCTCAGCAAACTCGAGCACGATCGGATCGTGAAGGCGATCAAAGAAGCCGAGTCGAAGACGTCCGGCCAGATCCGCGTTTATATTCAGCGCGGAAAGTTGCAGGTCGATCCGCTGATTGCGGCGCAGAAAAAGTTTCACAGGCTCAAGATGCACAAAACGGTCGAACGCAACGCCGTGCTTATTTTCGTCGCGCCACGCGCGCGCAAATTTGCCGTGGTCGGTGACAAAGCCATTCACGAAAAATCCGGCGAGCAATTCTGGCGACGGCTTGTCGATGGAATGCGCGCGCATTTCCAGGGCGAGAAATTCAGTCACGCCATCGTCGAAGCGATCGAGGAAGCAGGCCAAGCGCTGGCGATCCACTTCCCGAAAAGATCGACATCTTCGGAGGAGCTACCGGACGAAATAGTCGAACTGTAGGGGACGACGCTGTCGTCCCATGGGAAGCCAACGGCTTCCCCTACAGAAAATCAGCGCTTGCAATCTCGCCGACTTGGTCTTCATTCAACGCTCCGCAGCGAGTAATTTTAAATTACGCCGTTGGTCCCTGGGTCTCCGTCGCTGGACGTGAAGCCGCACTCGCCAGGGGAAACCCGGCGAAGAGGAATTCAGTGATTCAGAGATTGAATGATCGGGTGAGTTGTTTTCCGCAATTCGCTAAATCGCTCACTCGCTAAATCACTCATTGTTAATATGCCAGTTCGTTACGGTCGTTTTGAGATGCCGAAGACTCTCGTCAAGGACGAGAGCACTGCCACAGAAACTTACGCGAAGTTCGTTGCCGAGCCATTTGAGGCCGGTTACGGACACACGGTCGGAAATTCGCTTCGTCGCGTCTTGCTGTCGTCACTCGAAGGCGCGGCCATCACCGCGGTAAAAATTTCCGGCGCGCAGCATGAATTCTCTACCCTGCCGGGCGTGGTCGAGGACGTGACCGACATTGTCCTCAATTTGAAGCGGGTAAAATTCAAAGCCGAGGACCAGGAGCCGAAAAAGCTTTCGCTGACCGTGAACAAGGAAGGCGCAGTCACCGCCGGCGACATCCAGGTTGTGCAAGGCTACGACGTGCTCAACCCCAAGCAGATCATCTGCACGCTCGACAAGAAACATAAATTTGATGCCGAGCTCGAAGTGCGCGTCGGTCGCGGCTTCGCCACCGGCGAGGAAAACAAGCGCGCCGATCAACCGATCGGTCTTATCCCGATCGATTCCATTTTTTCACCCGTCACGCGCGTGAAGTATGCGGTCGAAAACACGCGTGTCGGCCAACGCACCGATTACGACAAATTGATCCTGGAAGTCTGGACGGATGGTCGCCTCACTCCGGATGACGCATTGCTCCAGTCCTCTGCGATTCTGCGACATCACCTCGACGTTTTCGTCAACTTCAACGAAGACGTGATCGAATTCGACGAGACGCCGGCCGGTGTGAGCGAAGAGAACATGAAGCTGAAGAAGAAACTCAACATGAGCGTGAACGAAATCGAGCTCAGTGTGCGCGCCGCTAATTGTTTGAACAATGCGAACATCACCACGGTTGGTCAGCTTGCCCAAAAAACTGAGGCCGAGATGCTCAAGTATCGCAATTTCGGCAAGAAATCGCTCAACGAAATCAAAGACAAACTGCAACAGCTTGAGCTGAGTCTCGGGATGAAATTCGAGCCGGGCCTGGTGGACACGCCGGGGGGCGATGATGGCGCGGCGGCAAACGGCGCCTCCGATAAGACAAAGGCTTAATTGCTCGTTCGGACATTTCGCGCTGCGACTGCGCAGATTATGAGGCACCAAAAAAAGACGCTCAAACTCGGCCGCACCGCCGAGCATCGCAAAGCGCTGCTCGCCAACCAGGTTTGCAGTTTGATCGAGCATCAGCGCATCAAAACGACGCTGGCGAAAGCTAAAGCCGTCCGACCGCTCGCCGAAAAAATCGTCACGCTCGGGAAAAACGGCTCACTCCACGCGCGACGTAACGCATTGTCGATCTTGCGGCAGAAGGACGCGGTAAACAAATTATTCGATGAGATCGCGCCCAGATCGACGGACCGCAACGGCGGTTACACGCGCATTGTGAAACTCGGCCAGCGCAAAAGCGATTCCGCTTCCATGGCGTTCATCGAATGGGTCGACGCCGCGAAAGCGACTGAAGAAAAGGCGCCGAAAGAAAAAGCGCCGAAACAGCAAAAAGAACCCGCCGCGCCGCCAAAGGAATCCGCGCCTCCGCCGGCCGAAGAGCCAAAGCCGAAAAAGCGAAAATGGTTCGGCAAAAAATCCAGCGAACCGGAGAAATAATTTCGCGTTCTCCTGTAGACGTTTCGCTCTGCGAAACGCGACGCGCGCATCACACCGCTCAGAGAGCGGCGGCTACAGACTAGCGAAGCGGCACTAACCGCCAGTTTATTTTTCCATCGACAATCTCCAGCCACGCCACGCTCGCGGCCGATCCGCGATTGGGTCGGGTCACGCAACCGGGATTCAAAAACAACACGCCGCCGCGTCGCTCATTTCGCGGCACGTGTGTGTGACCATGCAAAACAACATCGACATTTTTCGGCGGGCGCTCCGGCGGAATGTGCTCTAAACGAAATTTTAGTCCGCCGCGCACAAGATCGACAACCAACGGCCATTCGAAATTGCTGTCGCAATTTCCACGGACCACTGTCACAGGCGGACCGGTCGCGCGCAGTTCATCGAGGATCCTTTCCGCACAAACATCGCCGAGATGCCAGATCTCATCCGCATCGCGTGCCAGGATCAACAATTTTTCCGGAAATTTATTGTGCGTGTCAGCCAACACAAAGATCGACATCGTAAGAATTCTCGCACAAAGGTCACCACGGTTCACAGCGGATCACAATGCAGATCTGGCCCTTCTGATTCGCGATCTTTGTGCCCTTTGTGTTCGTTGTGCGATATTCGAATCAAGGTAGTTTCTATCTGTGTCATTTAATAATTTCGGACTTTTGCCGGAAGTCGTGCGCGGCACGCAGGCGATGGGTTTCACCGAGCCGACGCCGATCCAGCTGCGCGCGTTTCCGATTATTCTCGCGGGCAAAGATTTGATCGGCACCGCGCAAACCGGCACCGGCAAAACGGCGGCGTTCGCCCTTCCGATCCTGACGTTGCTCGCGAAACACGGCGCGTTTCGTTGTCTTGTGCTGGAGCCGACGCGCGAACTGGCTGCGCAAGTCGAGACAGCGTTTCGCGATTACGGCCGCTTCACCGATTTGCGCGCGACCGTCGTGCACGGCGGCGTTGGTTATGGAAAACAACGCGAAGAGATCAAACGCGGTGTCGATGTTCTCGTCGCGACGCCGGGTCGACTGCTCGATCTGCTCGAACAACGCACGATGGATTTGCGCCAGGTGAATATTCTTGTGCTCGATGAAGTCGATCGCATGCTCGACATGGGCTTTCTTCCCGATGTTCGCCGGATCGTTGAGAAAATCTCTACCGATCGGCAAACGCTGCTTTTTTCGGCGACGCTGCCACCTGAGATCGAGCGGCTGGCTGCCTGGGTGCTGCGCGATCCCGAGCTGGTGGAAATTGGCGTGCGCCGTTCGCCCGCCGAAACTGTCACGCACGCCGTTTACCCCATCGCCGCCGAACAGAAATTCGATCTGCTCATGGCGCTGCTGGAGCGGACGAACTTCGACAGCGCGCTGATCTTTTCGCGCACAAAGCACGGCGCCGATCGTATTGCTCACAAATTGAAACAAGGAAACCATTCAGTCGCAGTTTTGCATTCGAATCGCACGCAGCGCGAGCGCATGGAAGCGCTGGAAGGTTTTAAGAGTGGCAAATACGAAGTGATGGTCGCGACCGACATCGCGGCGCGCGGTCTCGACATCGCCGGCGTCAGCCATGTCATTAACTATGACGTGCCGGAGCATCCGGAAGATTATGTCCATCGCATCGGTCGCACCGGCCGCGCCCAAAATGTGGGTGACGCTTTCACGCTCATGAACGGCCAGGAAGTTTCCGCGCTCCAGGCAATCGAGCGTTTCATCGGCCGAAAAATTCCGCGACTGAAACTGGAAAACTTTCCGTATCTTTACACCGTGCTCTTCGAACCGGAATCAGCCGCTGGCGGTAAACGCGCCATCGGCGGCGGCCGCACCCATCGCGGTTATTCGTTCGGACGCAGACGTCGCTGATCTTTTGTCATTCCGAGCGAAAGTCTTGCCCTGAGCGAAGTCGAATGGGTCGAGGAATCTCTTACTATTTTGCAGCTAAGTTCCTAGGTCTTCTCTTCGCTTGTAAATGCTTCGCGCGAGAGATGCAGCCGTTCTTTCTCCACACGCTCGAATTGGTCCGCGGCCCGCTGCTCGAGTCGTGATAGATCGATGCCTTGCAGCTGCGACAACTCCGCTTCGACCGTGCGCAACGCGCGCCACAAAAGTTTTTTGCCGGTAACGCCGAGCGCGAGAGCTTCCATCGCTTGCAACAAACCGACGCTGTCGCCGCTCAATGCAATTTTGGCCTGGCCAATCTTCTCCACGATCCATGCGCCGGCTTTGCGCACACTGCTCTCTTCGAGATCAAGCTTGCGCATCAAATTCTGAAGCACTTCCTGATCGGCGTGAACATCATCGCGAAGATCGACAAGAAATTTTTCAAATCTGTGCCCCTTGTGCTCGTCGATGAGATGATCGAGCAACTCGATCGCCGCCACCGAGCCGGCGAGATGATCGTTGAGATAACTAGCGAGTGCCTTCACGCTAAGATCGACAATTATTTTTTCGCCGGCGCCGGCGATTGCGCGAATGTTGAAGCAGCGACAGCGAGCCAAAGAATAAGAATTTTCCAATGCATATAAGAACCTTCTCCTAAATGGTAGGGACGGTCTCGGAGATCCGTCCCTACCGTTCTTGTCATTTCGAGCCGAGTCGAGGATTCTCTTATCGTATGAAACTTAGAACTGGGCTCGTTCTTACATTGTCGATCCTTGCATTCGCCGCTCGGGCTGAAAAAATCTCGTTTGTTGATGGCACACTGATCAATCCCGCCACCTCTCAAGTTCTCGAAAACAGCGTGGTTGTTGTCGACGGCGATCGCGTTGCCGCTGTCGGCACGCGCAAAGAAATGGCCGTGCCCACTGGTTCGAAATGGATCGACTGCAAAGGCAAATTCATTTTGCCAGGTTACATCGACACGCATGTTCACTTTTTCCAATCTGGTGGATTGTTTACGCGACCGGACGGTGTCGATCTTACAAAAATTCGGCCGTACGCGGAAGAGGTCGCGTTGATCAAAAAGAATCTGCCTGACACTTTCGCGCGTTACCTGCGCTGCGGCATTACATCGGTTGTCGATGTGGGCGGACCGTTTTGGAATTTCGAGGTGCGCAAGATCGCGAACGCGACTGCGAAAGCGCCGCGCGTCGCCGTGGCCGGGCCGTTGATCTCGAGCGTGTCGCGACCGCAGCTCGATCTCGGCGATCCACCCATTGTTAAGATCGACAATCCCGAACAAGCGCGTGAGTTCGTGCGCAAACTCGCCGAACAAAAACCGGATCTGGTGAAGATCTGGTACATCGTGAACGACGAGCATCCGGTCGACAGCTTTCGCCCGATTGTGCGCGCGACGATTGAAGAAAGTCATGCGCGCAAAATACGCGTCGCCGTGCACGCGACCGAGCTGGAGACGGCGCGCGCAGCGGTGGAAGAGGGCGCAGACGTGCTCGTGCACAGCGTCATCGACAAGGAAGTCGATGCCGCATTTGTAAAGCTGCTGCAAGATCGACATACAATCTTGTGTCCGACGCTCGTGGTTTTCGAGCGCTATGGCCGCACGTTCGCAAACAAGTTGAATCTCACGCCGGAAGAAAAAGCTTGGGGCAATCCAGAAGTGATCGCGACACTCGACGTGACGAAAATTCCACAGGATCAATTGCCCGAGCGCATCAAGACCGCGCTGGCCAATCCCGATGTAGCACTCGATCGAATCAAAAAGACATACGATGTCGCGCTGAAGAATCTAAAAACACTGGAAGATGCCGGCGTCACCATCGCGGCCGGCACCGACGCCGGAAACATCGGCACCATTCACGGGCCGGCGCTCTTCCGGGAATTTCAGCTGATGAAGGAAGCCGGCCTCACGCCGATGCAAATTCTGCAGTGCGCAACCACCAACGCCGCCAAACTTTTCGGCGGCGAGATCGGCAGGCATATCGGCAAGATCGACAAGAACAACTTCGCTGATCTCGTGATTCTG
>DMCG01000236.1 GCA_003445855.1 Spartobacteria bacterium
CGATGTCGTACGGCTCCGCGGGCTGCCACTCGAGGATGTTTGCTTCGACATAAGAAATTTCCGGGTAAGCGGCGCTCAATTTTCCTGCTATTTCCAGCGTGGCCGCTTGTTGATCCAGCGCATCGATCTGAAGTTTTGCGCCGATCTTTCGCGCAAGATCGACAATCAACCGCGGGATGTCTCCCGAGCCGGTGGCAAGATCGACAATGCGCACACGGTCGCCCCGTTTAATCCAGCGACGCATGAACCGGAGAACAACCCCATAGCTCCCAAAATAACGGTTCAGCTGTCGGAGATTCCGGAGATCGCGCTCCAGCTCGGCCGAGACCGGTTGCGGCCAATCCATTAATTCCGGCTGCGCCGGATCGAAGCGTCGCTTCAATTTCGGAGCAGACTGTAGGGGACGCTGCTAGCGTCCTGGCTTTTGGCGAGCAATCGTACCGGGAAGCAAACTGCTTCCCCTACAGACTCGTCACTCATCACTCGTCACTTCAAGAATTCCCGCCAGGACTTCGGCAAATCCGCGGTTTCAATCTCGCTCGCGATACGGCCTTCGAATTCCGGATGAAAAATCGTGCTCGTGCCGTAAACCATGATCACGTCCTCGGATCCCTCGACGCGAATGGCGTGGGCCACGCCGGGCGGAACGACGATGCCGACGTTGTTGCGGCTCCGGTGATTGTCGCCATCGATAAAGAAACGCATGGTGCGCAAAGGCAAACCGGCGCGGACATCGCGCAGAATCATTTCGGCCCGCCCCTGTAAAAAAAACATCACGTCCCACTGCTCGTCATCATAACGACGGAGCGAATAATTTTCCGGCTCGGTCGCGAACAAGCGGCGGTGCCATTTTTGCGCTGTCGCCTCTGAAGGAATGCTCGGGGGGTGAATATGAAATCCTTTTGCGCTGCGCGCGAACATGCGGGCCGTTGCCCACTGCTTTGGCCATAATCCGATTTTTCCGAGGATTCCTTCATCGCGACGGACAAATTCGCCGAAAACGCCGCGGTGGCGTTGCGAATGGATGGTTCGAGAAAAAATCTCCACCCCGGGAATCCAGGTTTTTTTTATCTCAGGCTTGCGTCGATCGGCAGCCGCGAGCTCGCCGGCATCGACTCCGCTGTGCGCCAGCCGTTGCGGGAAAGACCCCGCTTTGTAATCGCGAGCGGCGAGGGCCGCTTGCGCGGCATCGTTCAATCCGACCCACAAATTCTTGTCGCGCTTGCTCATGTCGATCTTAACAGCAATTCAGTTGCCTAACGAGAAATCGGCGCGTTCGCGAGAAAGATTTGGATTGTAATAGGGATCGCGCTGCAACAGTTCGGGCCATCGTTCGCGCATGAAGCCGGCCTCCCGCGGCTCGGCGAGCCTTGGGTGGCCGGCCGATTCGTGGCGATACAGTTTGGCAAACGGCGTGTACACGATCAGGTAACCGGCGCGTCGCATTTTCAAGCAAAGATCGACATCGTTGAAAGCCATCGGCAGCCGTTCTTCATCAAAACCGCCAACTTCGATAAAAACATCGCGCCGCGTGAGAAGGCAGGCGCCCGTTACGCAGCTGTAATTGCGCGTCACCTGCAACTGTTTGAAGACGCCCGGATCTTCCGCCGGAAATCCGCGAAACGCGTGTTCGGCAACCCCGCCGACGCCCAGAACGATACCAGCATGCTGGACTGTGTCGTTCGGCCAAAGCAGGCGCGCACCGACCGCTCCTACTTCCGGACGCTGAATGTGTTCTGCCATTGCGCTCAACCATTCGCCGTCGATTACCTTGAGGTCATTATCCAAAAAAAGCAGCCAGGGACTTTTCGTTTGCTCGACTGCAAAATTTTTGATCGCTGAATCATTGAACGGCCCGTCATAATGGAGCAGCCGGTGTTTGGATCGGTTGAAGTAAGAGCGCGCCTCCTCCGATTGGTTGTCCTGACCGACGACAACAAGCTCGTAATTCGGATAATTCGTTTTAGTCGTGATACTCTCGATGCAGCGCGAAAGCATTTCGATGCGATCGCCGGCCGGGATGATGATCGATATTTTCTTGGCTTCGGTGAGTTCGCGCTTCACCCAATAGGCATGCGTGCGCCAGTCGATGGCGACATGACCCCTCATGCCTTTCCGCTGGAGATGCTCGTCAATGGCGCGCCGTGCGGCTTCAAGTTGCCCCGGTTTTTGCCAGGGGCTGATGGCGCTGGAGCTTCCGCTTCGCCGCCAATGATACAAAACGCGCGGAATGTGATGGATTCGGTCGGTCTGCTCGATAACGCGGAAAAGGAGATCGTAATCCTGGGCGCTGTCGAATTCGGAACGGAACCCGCCGACGCGCAAAAGAAGTTCGCGCCTCACAGTGATAAAATGGCAGAGGTAATTACAGGAAAGAAAGAAGTCCGGCGACCAATCGGGCTTGAATAGCGGGGCGTCGAATCCGGCCTCGGTCAACTTATCTTCGTCGGAATAAATGAGATCGGCGTCAGGAATTTGCTGAAGCAACTTCGCCGTTTGGAAAAGCGCGTCGGGCTCCAGCAGATCGTCGTGATCCAGGAACCCAATCCATTCACCGCGGGCGTGTTCGATACCGCGATTCAAAGCGGCTGAAATGCCGCGGCTGCCCTCAAGTTTGAAGACCTTGATCCGCGAGTCGCGGCTGGCGAGGACCGGTAAATATTCTCGCAAGGCTTCATCGCTGGAATTGTCGTCCACCAGGATAAGCTCCCAGTCTTCGTAAGCCTGCCCCAGGACCGATTGGACGGCTTCCTCCAGCCATTGCACCGGTGTATTGAACACTGGTGTGATGACGCTGATGAGGGGTTGATGAGCAAATTTGCGCGTCTCATTGCGCATCACAGTAAGTTGTTCCGGCGTCGCGCGATGCTGTTCGAACCAGTCCTGATACTCCACTGTGTCCGCTGAGCGTGCCGTGCTGTCGCGCGCTTGCCGACCGCGGCCGCGTAACGCGCGAATCAGTTTTTGCGGCAGCCGATACGGGGCGAGCAGCACCTGGCCGACCTTCCGCTCCGGCGATTTGCGCAACGCCTGTTTTTCCTTCTTGAGCTGTTTCACCTCGCGCTTCGTTTCTCGGAACTCCAGAATTTTCTCTTCAAGCTTGCCGATGTGACGATTGGCCGCGTTCAGTTCGGACACTCTCGCCCGCAACGTTCGCTCAAGATTTCGCATCTGCGCATGCAAGCGGGCAAAAGCAGTTTCCACCGCTGGCACGAGTCGTTCAGCGCTCTCCATCTGCCGGCGCAGCAAGCGAATCGCGCCGGGACCGAGTTCGCCGAGATCGCAATCATAATCCGGCAGGAAACCGTAACGGCCGAAACGCTCGACCAGTTCCGGACGCGTCGTTAGAACTTCGGCCCCTGGGCTCGGAATGAGAAGAATATCATTTGCCTGGTGCGCGAGGACGTCGACCTCCCGGTCGCGCTGTTCATTCGTTTTGCTCGCCGGATAAAACCAAACCGCCCGTTCAAATTGCCGGCTACTGTCGTTGCGCGCGCTCGTTCCATCGAGATCAAGCGCAGTCGGGCAAAGCGTCGCTGCAATTCCGGACGCCGCGCACTGTTGCTCGATCGCACTCCGTTCTCCGCCAACTATGAGCCAGCGGGCGTGCCCAAATTTTTGCGCAAGAATGCGCGCAAAATCCCGACGGACCCAAGAGGAAGAAGCTTGCAACACTGGCACATTATATTAATTGAAGCGCGTCGCAGGCAAATTTACTCTGCGGTGGCGTGGCGCGAGCATTTATCGCCGATCCCACATGCTCGATTTTTGCATCTATCTTTTCTATCGCGCGGGCTCGACGCTTCTCATGGCGCTGCCGTTGCGCGCGCTTTTCACACTGGGAAATGGAGCAGGGTTTTGCGCCTGGCTGATTCTCGGAAAATATCGGCGCCTCGCATTGCGAAACATTTCGATCGCGTTCGGAAACGAAAAATCTCCGCGGGAATTGCGCCGCCTTGTCCGCCGCCATTTTCAACGATTGGGCGCAAACCTTCTTTGCAGCGTGAAACTGAGCGCAATGCCGGCTGAAAAAGTACTGAATCATGTCAAGATCGACAATCTCGATGCCATGCATCAGGAGTTTCGCGCCGGCGTCCCCGTCGTCCTCGTCCTCAGCCACCTGGCAAATTGGGAATTGTTTGCCGAATTAATGCCGAAAATTGGCTATGTCCGCAATGCGACCGTCTATCAGAAGCTGGCCAATCGTTTTATCGACGAACACGTCCGCCGCATGCGCAGCCGCCACGGACTGGAATTGTTCGATCGCAAAGATGGATTTCAAAAGGTGATCGAGCTGCTGCGTTCTGGCGGCGGCGTTGGCATTTTGAGCGATCAACATGCCGGCGATCATGGACTCTGGACCCCATTCTTCGGGAGACTCGCATCGACATCGCCCCTGCCTGCTCTATTGGCGAAGCGCACCCGTGCCGCTCTTATCGCCGCCGCCGTTTACACTCAGGGCGTGGGCCGCTGGCAAATGGTCTTTACGCCGCGCTTTGACACGCCGGGCGACACGGTTGAATCCCTCACTGCAAAAGCGAACGAAATTATCGCGGAACAGATTCGCCGCGCGCCGGAAGATTGGTTTTGGGTGCACAACCGCTGGAAAACGCCCCAGCCCAATTTCCTTCTCACGCGATATAAGCGCGGCATCTATCTGCCATCCAACATTTCGACTCAAGATCTGAAGCCATTTCGCATCCTTATTCGCGCGAGCAACTGGTTGGGCGACGCGGCCATCAGCGTGCCGGCCATTCGCGCAATCAAGGCCGGACGTCCAGATGCGCACATCACCGTCGCCGCGCCGTTGAAGATCGCTTCGATGTGGAAGTTGGTTCCGGAAGTGAACGCAATTGTTCCTCTAAAAGGGCATTCGTTGCTCGTCGCAGTCCGCTCGATCCGGCGGCAACCGCGTTTTGACGTTGCGATACTCTTTCCAAATTCATTACGTGTCGCTTTGGAAGCCTGGCTGGCCGGCGTGCCGCGCCGGGTTGGTTATCGCGGTCATTCCCGCAGTTGGCTGTTGAACCAGGTCGTGCCCGAATCACCAAGACTGGGTCCCCCAGAACATCAGGCCTTTCATTATCTTCACATCGCCCACGAACTCGGCGCCCGGGCTGATTTGCGCGATCTCGTGCACGTCAACGCGGTTCGCCATGTCGATCTTAGCCGCTCAAAAATTGCTCTCTGTCCGGGCGCGGAATACGGACCGGCCAAACGTTGGTTGCCGGAACGATTTGCCGAGGCCGCCGCCGCAGTCGCCGCGCAATCGCCAGTACAATGGATTTTGTTCGGCACAAAAAGCGACGCGGTAATCGGTGAGCAGATTTGCAAGGCGCTGGGCGACTCCTGCATAAATCGCATTGGCCAAACCACACTCGATCAACTTATCGACGAATTGCGCGAGTGCCGTTTGCTGCTGACCAATGACACGGGCACGATGCATCTCGCTTCGCTGCTCGGCGTCCCGGTTGTCGCCATCTTTGGTTCAACCGACCCGCGGCTCACCGGACCGCTCGGCCAGGGTCACACCATCTTGCGGCATCAAGTGGAGTGCAGCCCGTGCTTCTTACGCGAATGTCCGATCGATTTTCGGTGCATGAAAGCCGTCAGCGTCGAGGAAGTCGCCGATGCCGTCTTGTCGATCTTGCCAAAGTCCCGATCTTCATCTGGCGCGAGCGCTCCTGCTAACGCGAGATAATGGCAGTTTCGTTTTTGCACGATTGCCGTTGCTTTCGAGAAAGCTTTCGGAATCATTGTTGCGCATGATTTCCACCACTGCGCCTCGCATTCGCACGGAAGTGCGGGTGATGTTCTTCGATACCGATTGCGGAGGCGTCGTGCACAACATCGCCTATCTCCGTTTCATCGAAGTGGCCCGCACACTCCTGGCCGAGCAACTCGGCCTCGGCCTCGCGCAAATGGCCAAGGACAAAAAATATCCCGTGGTCGTCCGCACGGAAATCGATTATCGCCGCGCCGCCAAACTCGGCGATCGGCTCGTGGTCGAAGGCTGGCTCGACCAACTGGAGCGCGTGCGATTTTGGTGCGCGTTCCGCATTGTTCGGCCGGATGATGACGCGTTGATCGCCGAGTGCCGCCAGATGCTTGCCATCATCGAAATGCCAGCGGCAAAATTGCTGCGCTTGCCGGAAGACTGGGAAAAATATCGTGAGCCCACAATAAATACTCCCTCGCACGCAGTCGCGGACAGCGGCCGGCATTAGCCTGACGAACATGATCGCCGGAGCTCAAACTTTACGGATTGAAGAAACTTTTCTCGAGCCGCCCGCGATCAGTCCGCCGCCGACGCGCCACGCTCTTTTTATTTTTCTAATCGCGCTGGCGGCGTTGTCGCACCTGGCAACGATCGGATGGGGAGATCTCTACGGCCATACCGAGGGGCAGTACGCCGGCGCTGCCCGCGAAATGATCGAGGTGCATCACTGGCTCCTGCCAACGAACGACGGCATTCCCCGCCTGCGAAAACCGCCGCTGCTTTACTGGCTGATCATGGCGTCGTTCAAATGTTTCGGCGTGAATGCGGCCGCCGCCCGACTTCCGCTCGCGCTGGGAATGATCGCGACCGTTGCCGTGACGTTTCTAATCGGCGAACAGCTGGCGGATTATTGGCGGGGTTTCCTTGCCGGTCTGATTTATCTCTGCTCCTGCGGCGCCTTTTTGCTCGGACGGATCATTATGCCCGAGCCCGTTTTCAGCGCTTTCGTTGCCGGCGCTATTCTCTGCGGCGTATGTGGTTATCGGCGGCGGCGTTTTCGCCGCTTCTGGTTTCTCGGTTTTTGGATCTGCGCGGCGCTCGCTTGCCTGACCAAAGGTGTGCACGGTTTGCTTTATCCGGGGGCAGTGTTGCTGCTGCTGGCGTTGTTGTATCGAGAGGCGCGTCTTCGCTTCCGCCTGCTTCTGCATTGGTCGTACTTGTCGATCTTTTTGTTAGTCGTGGCTCCGTGGTACATCTGGACGGAGTGGCGTTTCCCCGGATTTCTTCGCCAACTTGTGGGCGTGGAGTGGCTGGGCCACCTGCACACCGCTCCCGATGCGCCCGGCAGCGATAATGGCGTTCCTCGATTGCAATTTATCGCATTGCATTTCGCCTGGTGGTTTCCATGGTCGGTTGCGCTCTTGCCCGGAGCGCTCTTGGCGTGGCGGCGCGTGATGCGTCCGCACGAAATTGAATTTGCGGATGCTTTGCCTCTTTGCTGGATGGCTGTGGTTTTCTTGCCGCTGCTTCTCATCGGACAGCGCCAGGATTATTATTCGATGAGCATGTGGAGCGCATTCGCGCTCTGGGCCGCGACGACGTGGTTAAGAGCGCCGGGACAACTGCGCCTTGCCGGCGCCGGCTTGCTTAGTCTTGTCGGACTCGCCATCGGTTCCTTAGCGCTGCTTCTTCCGAAATTGATCAGAGAAATAGATGGACATCGGGGCAATGGGGATACGAGTTGGACAACCTGGCGCGCCTTACAACGCATTCCAAGTCCAGCCTGGTTGGCCTTGCGCCCAATGTTCGTCATCATCGGCATCTCTCTCATTATTTTTTCCCTCGTCGCGATCTATTTCATCTCGACGCGACGGCCAAAACTCGCCTGCACCGCGCTCGCCGTTGCCATGATTCCGACCGGACTGAGCATGATCGACGGTGTCGCGCGGATGGCGCCGCACTTTTCACTGGCTGACGCCGCCCGCTTTCTCAATCCCAGGCTCACCGACAACGACGAAGTCATTTACGAGGGATCATTGGACGTCGGCAGCAGCCTTATTTTTTATTTGAATCGACGCTTTTACCTTGTGAATCAGCCGCGGGACGACGAAATGCACACCGGCTCAAATAAGACGGATGTCGTCTTGGATGAAGATCTCGTTCTTACAAAATGGAGCGATTCCAACGACGTTTATCTGATCGTTGAGCAAAAGCGCCTCGCTCACTGGGAAAACTTATTGACTCAGCGCTTTCACATTTATCATCAGGTCACAGCCTGCGGCGCATACGTCGTCTTGAGCAATCAGTTATAACGGCGCCCGGACGTCGTCCGCCAGGAGTCTTCTCCAAAAATTACTGTAGGGATGCACGCGCGCTGTGCCCTCACCGTCGCGCACAAGCGGGCGATGTTCATTCGCCCATTGGAAAATCGAACCTTCGAGATTTTGCACGTGCGTAAAACCGGCCGCGCGCAAACGAGTGGCAAGTTCGGCCGAACGATAACCGACCGCGCAATAGGTAACCACCGGAACGTCCCTGCTCGCGCCGGGCAAAGCCATTTCCGCGGAAGTCCCCGGATCGATACGCCGCGCCCCGGGAAGATGACTTACATTCCATTCCTCCGCTGTCCGTACATCGAGAAGCACCGGCGGCGGACGATGTCGATCTTGCAGCCAATCCGCCAGCTCGCGTGTCGTGATCCATTGCACTTGCGGGAATTGGTTGCGCAGCGAGGCCTTCAGCAAAAACCACTGGAACGCGCTCGTCTTGCTCGCGCCATATCCGGCCACGAGAACGATGACTGCCGTCATCAAAATCCCGACCCGTGCGGTTGGCACACGCGGCGGCAGATGCGGACGGACGATCTCCATTTGAAAAATTCAGGGCGCGGCTTAATGTGCCGACTCAATTTCGCATGGGAACCAGTTTATGTCGCAGCATCGCAGTTTAAAAGGTGCCAGCACCATCGCGGCCAAGCGCAATGTCCTGAAACGCTTTGAGCGCGTCGAACTTCTCAAGAAGCGCGCGCAGTGGAAGGAAGGCAGCAAAGTCATCGGCCTTCCCAAAACGAAACCGGACGCCTAAGCAGCTTTCGTTAGATCGACAACGATCTTTCGACGAAATTGTGCGGTGCGTCTTAACCGTTTCCTCGCCGCCGCCGGCATCGGCTCGCGCCGTCATTGCGATGAGTTGATCGAGGCCGGACGCGTCACCCTCAACGGAAAGCCGTGCACCGACTTCAGCGTCCAGCCCGGCGAGCGCGATCACGTGAAGGTGGACGGCAAACTTGTCCATGTCGATCTTCCGTTCACGATTATTTTACACAAACCGGCCGGTTTTGTTTCCACCAAAAGCGATCCTCACGCGCGCAACACAATTTTCGATTTGCTTCCGAGAAAATTCCCGCGGCTCTTCAGCGTTGGCCGGCTCGATGCGCAAAGTGAAGGTCTGCTCATTCTCACAAATGATGGCGAGCTGGCGCAGCGCCTCACTCATCCGCGCTACAAGATCGACAAGGAATATGAAATAACGCTGGATCGGCAATGGAATCCGGCGCTCACTGCGAAATTGCTGCGCGGAATTTTTCTCGACGGCCAGAGCGCGCAAATTGCGCGTTTGCATTCCATCACGCCGACGCGATTGCGCGTTGTCCTGCGCCAGGGCATTAATCGCCAGATTCGCCGCATGTTTGAGCAAGTCGGTTATGAAGTGAAACGGCTCATGCGCACGCGCATCGGAAATATTCGCCTCGGCGATTTGCCGCGCGGTCACTGGCGCGCGCTCACCAAATCCGAGTTAAAAATTTTGAGAACCGCCAATCCGGCGCAAGACGTTTTGCCATCACCCTCTACGGGCGTCCCCCGTGGTATACGTGAATCACGTATAGCATCGCATCCCTCGAAGATACCAAAGATGGCCAGCTCTGGCAGAAGGCTACGAACAGGCGCGCAATGACGATAGACAATTGCAGCGCCCTGATCACAGGAGCTTCGGCCGGGATCGGCCGCGAATTTGCGCGGCAACTCGCGGGCCGCGCCGGCTCAGTCGTGCTCGTCGCCCGGCGGCGTGAGCGCTTGGAGCAATTGCGTAATGAGCTGAAGAAGGACAATCCGAACTTAAACGTCCACGTTTACGATGTCGATCTTGCTGACAAAGCGCAGGTTGATGCGCTAATCGATTCGCTGGCACGCGACAAGATCGACATCGATTTGTTGATTAATAATGCCGGTCTCGGCGATAGCGGTCCATTTGCGACAAGCGATCCGGAACGCATCGACCAGATCATTCAAGTGAACATGAGCGCGCTCACGCTGCTGACGAGAAAATTGCTTCCATCGATGATCGCGAGAAAACGCGGCGCGATTTTGAACGTCAGCTCGTCTGCCGGTTTTCTGCCGATTCCCGGCTTCGCGATTTACGCGGCAAGCAAGGCGTACGTGACCAGTTTTTCAGAAGCGATTTTCTCGGAATTGCGCGGCACGGGAGTGAGCGTTTGCACGCTCTGTCCCGGTCCCGTGCACACGGAGTTTGGCGACGTGGCGCAGCGTGCCGGCGAAGCGCGCGACCGCAGTCCGGAGTTCGTTTACGTTTCGGTCGAACAAGTCGTGCGCGATGCGCTCGCTGCCGTGGAAGCAGACCGGCCGCTCATCATTCCCGGTTTCTTGATGAAAGTCGGGATGTTTCTCGTGCGAATGACGCCGATGTCGATCTTGCGCCGTTTTTCATCAAAACAGCGCTAGTCGCTCATGTCATTTGTATTTAACCGAGCAACCGTACGGCCGCGTGTTCGCCGTCGTGACTGGTTTGCCGGCGAGCGATTCGTCGAGCGCGACTTTGACGTA
>DMCG01000006.1:0-3198 GCA_003445855.1 Spartobacteria bacterium
GGCGATGACGATTTGCTTGTCCTGAAAACTTTTCAGCGCATCCGAATCTTATCACCCCGCCAGGTGCTGGAGATTCTCCACTCAAAATAAATCGCAACCGCAGATGTCGCGGATTAACGCTGATCTCTGCTTGCCACGCCGAAGATCGCCGCGGCGACCGAAGGCGGGACTTTAGCCTTTTTAGTTCCTAATTTTTTCCCGCTTTCCGTTCGTCAGGCTTCGCGTACGGATTCACTAATCGCACGGCGCGTAATATGGATCGGAGAACCGATTATGCGACAACGGCGTCCTCCAACTAAACGGACGGCGCGGCGCGCCGTCTCTACCAAAATTACTTCAGCGTGATTTCGCGCATGGTTTTGGTGGCGAGGATTTCGCGAATGTCGAGTCGTTTCACCGCGGTGGCGCGGCGTTGGTCTTCGGAGCCCATCACCTTCTCAATGATCGGGTCCATCTTGTCGCGTAAACTGTCCAGCGCAGCCATGTTCGGATATTGCACCATGATGAGGATGCTGAAGTCCTGCGGGCTTGAGGCATCGCCATTCAAGATTTTGTAATCGAGAATGATCTTTTGCTTTTTCTCTTCTTCGTAAACCGGTTTCACCGTCTGGCTGATCGACTTGAGATAATCATCGCCCAGTCCTGCTTTGGTCTTGATCATGGTGAGGACCCAAACAGTGCCTTCGGTGTACGGGGCGTTGCTGCCGCGCGTTGTCGTCGTCGTGGTTGTGCTGGTCGGGCTGGTTTGCGCCAAGCAAAGGCCGGCGATGCCAAGTGTTAATGCGGCGATAGTTAGTATTTTCGTATTCATGATGCGCACGTTGATCAGTCTGGGGTAAGCACGCGAGAAGAATCTTGAAGAGTAATTCTGTAGGGGAAGCGGTTCGCTTCCCGACGGGACTCGACTGCCCGGAAGATCGACAATCAGGCCGTGCCGTGTGCGAGCGAGCGGCGGCCGGGCTTGTGAGATGACCGTTGGCCTCGGCTCAGAAAACCAGCGCAGGGCAGAACGGGCGATTGGATGCCGGCTGTGCTGACGCACGCGTCGCTTGGGTCTTTGCCGGCGAATCGACTTTCCCATTCCTGTCGCGCTGTTTCGCGCAAGCGCCGATAACTATTGTCGATGGCGCGCTGCAACCCCTCGATCAGCTCGCATTTGATCATCTGATCTTGAATGGCCCTGTCGTCCTGTCGCCCCGTGCTCATGATCCTTCATGGATGAGCAGGAATTACGCCCGGATTGTAGGGGAAGCGGTTCGCTTCCCATGGGACGCCAGCTCCGAAAGCTTTCGCGAGCCAGCGGCGTCCCCTACAGTGCGATTGCGTTCAATCGTGAAATTCGTGCTTCGTCCGGGATAAGTTACCGACGTGGGTGGCTGCTCCTGCCAAGAAAATGTAACCGCGCAGTTTCCGCAGATTGCGCTTGCTCACGAAGATGCCGCCGTCGCGCACCACCCGACCGGCCGCCGTATGCTGAACGATCCCGCGCGGCGCGCGATAATAATATCCGATCCGATCGGCTGCGTACAACGAATACCGCCCGCTCCGAAAATGAAGCGTGGCAACATGGACTTCAGAGTAAAGCTCGAGAATCGGCGGTGCCCGAGTCGTTCCGGTATCGGAAAGAACCTGGGGATGACTGCTGCCAGCACAGCACGTTAACAAAAGTAGAAGGGCTGGAGTAGAAAGTAGAAAAAATAGAATGGTTGAAACATTGAATCGGTTATGTCGCCAGCGTCTTTGAAGAAACATCTGTAAAATCCGCGTTATCCGCGGTTAGAAAGGTTTGCCGCTGAGACAGCGGCCTCTACAACTCGTCACTCATCACTTTTCACTCGTCACCTTTTGTATTGACGTAGCGTCGTCGAGCAGAATCCATTCGATGATCGATAGCGGCAGGCTGCCGTTCTTGATCAGGTCATCGTGAAATTGGCCGAGACGAAAATTGTCACCTTGTCGATCTTTGTAGCGGCCAAGCAAATTCATGATCTGCCATTTGCCGATGATGTAACTGATCTTTTGTGTTGGACTGGAGGCCGCGCCGGCTGCTTCGCCTTCGGCTGCTTCTCGATCTAAGCCGCCGGCTTCCATAAAATATTTCACCGCTTGCTCGAAGCTCCATCGGCCGGTGTGCAGGTTCACGTCCACGCCGATGCGCGCGGCGCGATAACGCGACAAGCGGAGAATTTGTCCCTGCGCCGCGGAGTTGTTCGGATACAAGCCGGTGCGCATTAACATTTCTTCGCCGTAAAGCGCCCAGCCTTCCACAAACACGCCGTCCTCATGCTGGCGGCGAATCTCGTCGCTGAGATGGTTCGCGATCGAGAGCTGCAAAAAATGTCCGGGAATACCTTCGTGACCGAGGATCGGCCGCGGGTCCTCGATCGCCGCGCGAATATAAAAGTTCTTCGATTGCGGATTGTACGTTGGGATGAAATAAAAACCGGTCGGGTCCTTGTCATAAACGCCGGGCGGATTCATGAAGCCGCCGGGACTCGTCGGCTTGAATGCTTCCGGCAACTGCCGGATCTGAAACGGGCCAAGATAATCGGGCAACGTGACGAGATTGTGTTCCTTCAGGAAATCGATCATCTCCTGCTCGCGACTCTCGTAGGCTTTCAAGAATGACGCCTGGTCGGGCGGAATGTTGGCGCTGCGCGCCGGGTCGGGATCGGCCAGCTTCGGATCGGGCAGGAGCGCTTCGAGCGCGCGATAACGCGCCAGCTCCGCGCGTCCGATCATCTCGACTTCCGCGCCGCTGAGCGGCAGCAGCAGCACGTGCTTGAGATAGTAATTGTAATTCGCTTCACCCATTGGCGCGAAGTCCACCATTTTTGGCAATCGTTTTTCCAATTCGTCCGCGTAACCGTGCAGCGCGACGAGCGCGGCATCGCGCGCTTTCACGAGTTCGTCGTGCTCGTTTGCCGCAAGATCGACATCGAGCGCCATCAAACTGTTGTTCAGGAGCGAATCGATCGAGCGCGCCGACTGAATGGCGAGCTGCGCGTAAAGTTTTACCGGATTTTGCAAATTGCTCAGGCTCTGCTTCAGCATCGCCGGCATTTGTTTTAACCGCGCCGTCGCCGCGAGCGCGCGATTGCGCGGCGTGTCGTATTCCTTTTTCAACAGCGAAAAAATCGCGTTTGTGCATTCGCCGACGTAAACCTGCGGATCCGTCCGCTCGAACTTGAGAACGCG
>DMCG01000006.1:3506-4056 GCA_003445855.1 Spartobacteria bacterium
CCAATTGTCGATCTTCATCGCGCGCGCTTTTTCGAGCAGCGAGCGAACATGCTGCGCGCGCTCCGCGATTTTTCCCGGCGAATAATCGGTTAGCTTATTGTCCCAGGTGTGCAGCCCGGCGTCGCTGCTGCGCACGGGATAATTTTCATTGCGCCAGGTGTAATAATCGTCCGCGATTTTATGCAGCATCGCTACACCCGTGCTCGTGCTTGCGCTCATGCTCGGCGTTTCCTTGGTGATCAACGCCTTGTTCGAAACATCGCTTTGGTTGCTTGGATTCACGTTGCGCGTCTGGGCATCGACATTATACAGACTCGCGGTCAGTATTGCGGCGAGGAATGGAGTAACGAGTTTCACAGCGCCGATTCTAATCGGTGTCAATCAATGAGGAAGTGTAATCGAAAGCAGTGAAGACCCTTGGAATCGTCGGCGGCGTTGGGCCGGAAAGCACGATCGAGTATTACCGCACGATCATCGCGCTCTACCGCGCGCGCAAAATGGATGGCAGTTATCCGCCGCTCATTATAAATAGCATCGATCTAAAAAAGGA
>DMCG01000006.1:4356-5176 GCA_003445855.1 Spartobacteria bacterium
AACACGCCGCACATCGTCTTCGATGATCTTCAGCCTCGGTCGCCAATCCCGCTCATCAGCATTGTCGAGGCAGCGTGCAAAGCCGCGCAGGCGCGAGGGCTGAAAAAACTGGGTCTGTTCGGCACGCGCTTCACCATGCAAGGCAGTTTTTACCCGAAAGTTTTCTCGCGCGAAGGAATCGACCTCGTCGCGCCCGACCCAAAGGATCAGGATTACATTCACGACAAATACATGAACGAATTGGTGCCCGGAACATTCCTGCCGGAAACGCGAGAAAACCTGCTGGCGATTGTCGATCGCTTGAAAGACAAGATCGACATCGACGGAATAATCCTGGCCGGAACAGAACTGCCGCTCATTCTGCGCGACGAAACGCACAATGGGATTCCTTTTCTAGACACCATGAAAATCCACGCCGAAGCGGCGGTTGCGGAGATGTTGCGCTAGATAGACGTAAAATGAACTTCATCCTGGTGTTGTCGGTAGGGCGAGACTCTGTCGAGCCGTGGAATTCGTCGGCTCCGCGGAGCGTCGCCCTACCGGCGTGATAAATGGTGAAAGCGCAAATACCGGCAATAAGCTTAATTGTTTTCACCGTTGCCATGGCGATTGCGCAAAATAAGATCGACAAGAAGAAGGTTCGCTACGCTGCGATCGGCGATTCCTACTCGATCGGCGAAGGCGCTTTGCCTAACGAGTCATGGCCGGCGTTGTTGACGCACCATCTAAATGAAAATGGAACACATGTCGATCTTGTCGCGAATCCCTCACGCACCGGTTGGACGACGCAGCAGGCCATCGACCGTGAGTTACCAATCTT
>DMCG01000004.1:0-1397 GCA_003445855.1 Spartobacteria bacterium
CCGTAAACTTCCGGGACCGGAATTTCCTCTGCGAGCTTTCTCAGTTTGTTTCGTCGCTTCGCCGTCATCGCCATGTGCAACTTCGGGCTGCCGGTCGGATGGCCCATCTCGTCGTGCTCGAGACCAGCGACGAGTGGATATTTTCCATCAAGCATTCGCGTTCCGGGCGGGACGTGTTGGGTGATGCGATCGAGGTCGTACGGCTTGAAGCCGGCCGCGCGCGGCGTGAGATCGGGCTTCGGGTCCTGCATCAACTCGGCAAGGTTCGGTTCGTCGAAAGCTTCGATGCGCGTGGCGAGCGATGTGTCGCTCAAAATAAAAACCGGGGTGCTGTATTTTCGCGCGATGCGGGCGGCTTCGATCGCGATGAAAAAACAATCTTCCACGGTCGATGCGGCGAGGACGACACGCGGACTGTCACCGTGACCGCCGTAAATCGCCTGATGCAGATCGCTTTGTTCGACGTTAGTCGGCAGACCCGTGCTCGGCCCGCCACGTTGAATATTACAAATGATGAGCGGAATCTCAGCCATCGACGCCCAGCCGATCGCTTCCGTCTTAAGTGAAATGCCCGGACCGGCGCTGCCCGTAACGGCGAGATATCCGGAATAGGAAAACCCGAGCGCCAACGAAACCGCGCCAAGCTCGTCCTCGGCCTGCACAAAAATTCCGCCGTATTTCGGCAGCTCGCTCCGGAGGATTTCCATGATCGACGACCACGGCGTGATCGGATAACCCGCGCCGTAGCGCACGCCCGCGGCGATCAATCCGTAAGCGATCGCCTGGTTGCCATCCATCGTGATCTGCGCGCGCCCGCCAGTTTTAACGACATGCTCAAATTGATATCGTTTCGTCAGCACATTGCCGACGGGATATGCGTAGCCCGCTTGGAACGCCATCATCGCGGTGTTGACGATGCTCTCGTCTTTGCCGGCGAACTTTTCCGTTATGATTCTCTTTAGCTTGTCGGCGTCGAGACTGAAAATTTTCGCGATCAGTCCGAGGACAAAAATGTTTTTGCCTTTGTCCTTCGCTGTCCCGCCGAGCGCCTCGACCGTCAGTCCAGTAATGGGCACGCCGACGTAAACGAAACGTTTGTCGTCGAGGTTGGGCTCGACGTTGTCGGAATCGTAAAGCACGACGCCGCCCTCGCGCACGAAGTCGATGTGTTCCTGGTAACTGTGCTGATAAAACGCGACGAGGAAGTCGGCTTCATCGCCCGCCGATAACACTTCGCCCGAGCCGATGCGGACCTGGAAGATCGACGGTCCACCGGAGATCGTGGACGGGATCGTCATATAAGTCATGACGTCCTGGTCGCTGCGTCCGGCCAGCCGCGCGAGAAATGCGCCGGCGGTTTGAATTCCGTCCTGTGAATTTCCGGCCAAACGAATGAC
>DMCG01000004.1:1738-5560 GCA_003445855.1 Spartobacteria bacterium
GTTTCGTTCACAGCAGGTGAACAGTATCAAAATCGCCGCCTTTATCCACCGACAATATGAGTCGGAGGTCAGAAGTCAGACATCAGGGGTCAGCCAATTACTAGCAAATGCCGAGCGCGGCCCGCGGTTCGCGCGCAAACTTGAAGCCGGCGAGTGGCGCTGCAACTCCGACAGTCGTCGCGAGCAGAGGATCGACATTTTTGTTCAGCGCGAGCACCTGAAACGCGCGCCCGAGCATTTCCGGATGCAGTAACGTTTGTAACGAGCGCTTCGTCTTCTGGTTCTCAACTAGCTCCGGAAATTCCGAAATGATTCCGGTCACGAAATGATGCTGATCCGTAAATCCGGCGACGCGCAGACCGTGCGATTCCGCGCGTTCCGCGAGATCGGTCCAATTCACGTGCGCAGTAATGTCCGCATGACCGATTTGCTCGAACGGCGAAGCAAGCTGTCGATGCTTTTCTCGGACTTGCAGCGTCCCCGCCGTCCGATACGGCGCATAAAATTCATCGCGGGGAAATCCGTAGTCGAGCGCGAGCACGTAACCGCGCTCCAATTTCGCCGAGAGATGATCGATCCAATCGAGCGCCGCGAGATTGATTTCAGTTTCGTAACCGGCGGGACGCGCGGGCAATTTTGTCAAATGGGCTTGCAGCGTTAAATCGACCTTCGTTTGCTCGGTAAAAACAAATTCGTCACCTTCAACACCGACAAATTTTTCGCGCCAACCATCACCGGTCGACGCCAGCAAGTGCACCGGCATGGCGTCGAGCAGTTCGTTGGAAAAATGAATCCCGACGAACGGTTCGAGATCGGCCGGCGATCTTCGCCACTCCACGCGATCCGTGAATTCGACGAGCGTTTGCGATTGTCGATCTTGCAAAACGGGAAACGGTTCGACGATCCGATAACGCAAGGCTTCGAAGAATTCCGGCCGACGTTCGCGCGCGGCTTCGAGCACGTCGCGCGCAAACTCGCCGTGATGCGCGCCTTGTTCGACAATGATGAAATTGTCGATCTTGCCGAGCCGTTCCCATGTCTCGGCAAATTGTGCCGCGAGCAATTGCCCGAAGAGCGGGCCGACGCTGACGTTTGTAAAATAATCGCCGCGCCGACCAATGGCGGCACGGCCGGAAGAGTAATACCCGTGTTCGGGGTGATAAAGCGCCTGTTGCATAAACCAGGCGAACGAGACCGGAGCGCGCGCGTGAATGGCATCGCGAATGAATTCGATGAGTTCCGTTTGCAACCAGAAAACGTCCAACGCCAAACGCCCAACGTCCAATAACGGAAATGCGACGCTCTGAATTCGACATTGGATGTTCGGCGTTGAGCGTTCGGCGTTTGCCCCCTAAATTGCGCGACCTTGCCTCAGTTCCGCCATCTAAAGACCGAGTCGCCGTATTTGAGACCGCCGCCGGGCTACCGTTTCCGGCGCGCGTGGTACACCACGCCGCAATTCTATGTCCCGATCGCCATTGTGGCTGTGCTTATTAGCATCTTCGCGATTTACGTTTCGATCCTTGCCTCCGAGGTCAAAAGCCAGGCCGCGACTTTCGACCTGAGCAAGCTGGAACAAATGGAATCGGCCAGTGTGATTCTCGATCGCAACGACAAGATCTTCGGGCAAATCTACGTCGAGAATCGTGAGACTGTGCCTTACGACCAGTTGCCGCGCGATTTGGTCAACGCGGTCGTGGCCGTCGAGGACGCGAAATTTTATCGGCACAGCGGCTACGATTTGTTCGGGATCCTCCGTGCGGCCTTGAAAAATTTCGCGGCTGGCCATGTCCGCCAGGGTGCGAGCACGATCACGCAGCAACTCGCGCGCAACAGTTTTTCGCTCAAGGAGAAAACATTCCACCGCAAGCTGCTCGAAATTTTTCTGGCGCGCCGGATCGAGGAGAGCTTCGGCAAACAGAAAATCATGGAGCTCTATTTGAACCGGATTTATTACGGGGGCGGCCTTTATGGCGCGGAAGCCGCGGCGCGCGGTTATTTCGGCAAATCAGCGCGTGAGATGTCGCTGGCGGAATGCGCCACGCTCGCCGGTTTGATTAAGAGTCCAAATAAATTATCGCCCTGGACCGATCGCGCCGCGTCACGTGAAGCGCGAAATTACGTGCTCGGGCGCATGCGTGATCTCGGTTTCATCGACAATGTGAAATACGCCAGCGCGCAAGGCGAAGATGTCGTCATCGGGAGCCGGCAAAATGCACAGGGCCAAACTTACGCGGTCGATTACATCCGGCAGCAAGTGATCGCGGCGGTGGGATGGGACCGCGCCATGAACGAAGGATTTCGCATTCACGCAACGATCGACGCCGATCTTCAGAAAGTCGCGGAGGATTCGTTGCGCAAAAGTTTGGAGCAAGCCGAGCAGCATTCCGGTTACAATCACCAAACCTACGCCGATTACGCCGCGAATTTTAAGAAGGCGAAATCGAACAACACGATGTCGAACCAACCGGCGCCGGAGTATCTTCAAGGCGCAGTTATCGGACTCGATAATGAAACCGGCGGTATTCTCGTGCTCGTGGGCGGACGCGATTTCGAGCACAACCAATACGATCGCGCCTTGCAAGCGAAGCGGCCGGCCGGCACGGCAATGAAGCCGTTCGTTTACGCGGCGGCATTTGAAGAAGGAGAAATGTATCCGGGAACGGTCGTGGAAGATTCGCCGCTCGATAATCGCGCGGTCATGATCGGCGGGACGACTGGAATTCTTGGCGAATGGGGACCGGAAAGCGCGGAGAACCGCTACGAAGGTCCGATGACGGCGCGGCAGGCATTGGTCAAATCAAAGAACGGCGCAACCGTCCGCATCGGGATGAACGTGGGGCTCGATGCAGTTTTGCAGCTTTGCCGCACGGCCGGAATTCGTTCCGAACTTCGCCCGTATCCGGCGACATTTCTCGGCAGCAGCGAAATCACACTGGCCGAGCTAGCGCTTGGCTACACCATTTTTCCGAATGGCGGCTGGCGCCCAATTGCGCCGCACATTTTGGAACGCATCGAAGAAAAGGATGGCACGGTCTGGCACGCGCAACGGGAGCACGCCGACCGGCAAAACGTCATAAAGAAAGAAACCGCCTACGAAGTGCATTCCTGCCTGGTCGATGCGCTGGAGTCCGGCACCGGCAAAGACGCACACGCGCGATTTGGTTTGAAAAAAATTCCAGCGGTCGCGGGCAAGACTGGCACCGCCTACGATTTTACCGACGCGCTTTTCGCCGGTTACGACAGTAATTTTACCTGCGCGGTTTGGGCCGGGTTCGATAAGCCGCAAAAGATTTTTCGCGGTGCGTTTGGCCATGAACTCGCCTTGCCGGTTTGGGTCGACATCATGAACGCGGCGGCTGAGCGTTACCCGGCGAAAGAAATTCCGCAGCCATCCACGCTGAAGAAGATCGAGATTTGTTCCCGATCAGGTTTGCTCGCGACCGACAAATGTTATGACACGGTCAAAAGTGCGAGCGGCGATTCGGTTCAGAAACGCACGACCTATATGGAGATCGCGACCGAAAAACAAAAGCCGACTCAGCTGTGCAATGTTCATGGCGAAGCACGCGCGCGTCTTGCGCGCGAATTGCCCGAAAGCGAATTCCCCCGCGCGACCTCCGCTGTTGATGTGAAGGAAGTGCAGCCGGTCATCGTGAAAAGCCCAACGCTGCTCGCGGACAAAGATCCTTACAATTCCGCGAAACCGCCGGTGAAAGCGGAAGCAGTCGCGGAAAAAGAAGCCGTGCAAAAAGAAGCGGCAGCAAAGATCGACAATAAAACTACCGACGATGGCAAACCGATTTTGAAAGCGATCCCGGT
>DMCG01000132.1:0-176 GCA_003445855.1 Spartobacteria bacterium
AGCGTGATGTGATAAACGCGACCGTCTTTGGTCCCGTCGCGCTCGGCCCGTAATTGCACCGACTTGCAGCCGGAGGCGATGACGATGTCGTTGAGTGTGCCATCACCACCGTCCGGTTCGTCGCTGGTTACGTTCTCGATCACCACACTGCTGATGACATTGCCATCGCAATCGTC
>DMCG01000132.1:516-4163 GCA_003445855.1 Spartobacteria bacterium
GGTGATGGTGAAGGTGCGGTACTTATGGTTCACGTTCGGCTGGAGAATCGTCGCCGGCTTCAACGTGATGACCGGCGGCGTGGTGTTAGCGGTGACGTTCACCGTGAGCGTGTCTTCAGCGTAGAGGCCGCCGGGATCCGTCACGCGCAAGGTGAACGTGGCGTTGGAAGCGGAACAGGAAGCAGCCACGTCTGCGGTAACGTTGCCAGAATTATCAATCGCAATGCCCGAAACCGTGACGCCATTGACCGTAGCCGATGTGCCGCCGTTAACGGTGACCGTTAAACTAGTCGCGGGATCTTCGTTATCGCTAACCGTCGCGATCTGCGAGTTGGAACTAGCCGCGCCCTTCGCGCGCGAGATGGTCGCCGCAGTGATCGTCGGCGGGGTGTTTTGCACCTCGAACGCGCCGATATCGGTGCCGTCGCCGCCGCTCGCATTAGCAACTCCAGAGTCGTAGGTGCGGACAAATCCTGGGCCGCGCTGATCAGTCGTCGCGCTGGTGAAGTTCTTTCCTTTATCAATCGCCGGGCTGCCCGGCTTAAAGGTTGCTGGCCTCTCCTCTGGAAGCGCACCCGATTTGCGTCCCCTTCTTTTTGCTCAGGAATGCGGCCGGCTGTCAATACTAATAAATTTCTTTCCGAGACGTGTTCGTTGCCTATTCGTCGGCGGTGATGGGTCGAACACGATATCCACTAATGAAGTGGCGTTGGAATTCCGAGAAGTTGCCGCGTTGTAGCGGCGCTTACGGTCTCGCTAGTGCATCGATAGTGACCCCGGCTTGTTGGTATGCCGCAGAGCGGCGTGATTACGCTCCCGCTAGTGCATCGATAATGAACCCGGTTTGTAGTGTGCCGCAGCGCGGCGTGATTGTATCAAGCGCCGAACTAAATTAAACAGGCGCTCGCCGCGGCGAGTGCCTCTACAACGCTACGGCTATGGTGTGCAGCCGGTCACGGTGTAACCGGCGCTAGGCCCGTCATCGGTGTGTGCAGTCCACTCGACCACGCGCACAGCGCCTGAGCCGCAAAGCTGCCCGGTTATTTCAACTCGTAAGTCGTGATCTCGAGCTCGTGTTCATCGGGATCGCGAAAATAAATCGAGTGAGAAATTTTGTGGTCTTGAAATTGGAATCTGATGCCGCGCTCTTTGAGTTCGCGTTGGGCGGCGAGAAAATTTTTTCGATCAGCGCGAAAGGCCAGGTGCAACATGTCGATCTTGCCTTCGTGCGCCCCAGTTTTTGAATTGGGTGTGCGCGCTGGGAAAAGCGCAATCGCGGTTGTGCCCTTGCCGATAAAAGTTGGTACGCCATTCCACATTCCTTGATGGCGGCGCTCGAAACCCAGGACCTCGATGTACCATTGGGCGGAGCGCTCGACGTCGCGCACGGACAAGGCTACATGATCGATTCCTTCGAGCTGCATCAGAAAAGAAGGACAAGATTAACAGAATGTCGCGATTAATTCTGTTTCAATCAATCAAATCTCAC
Organism: Spartobacteria bacterium; assembly: GCA_003445855.1. GTDB lineage: Bacteria > Verrucomicrobiota > Verrucomicrobiia > Chthoniobacterales > UBA10450 > UBA10450. The sequence goes on from DMCG01000132.1 coordinate 2,006, forward strand.
CAATACTATCCGATAATCTCAGTCAGAGATCATCGATGCGCGAGGAAATTGATCTCGCATCCGTTGCCCAAAGAGGTAAAATTATCGATCGAAGAGCGCATCATGAGCTTGTCTGAACTAAAGGACGTTATCCTGCAGCTTTCATTTGAAGAGCGCGCTGAATTGAATCGCTTGCTCTACGGCTGGGAACAGGATGAATGGGACAAGCAGATGGCCGAAGACATTGCGGCGGGTCGGCTCGACGAAATCATCGCTCGGGCTGAAGCTGATTTGAAGGCAGGTCGCGTTCGCGAGCTTCCGTGAAATCGCATGCGCCGGCTGAATTTTGGCGCCACTACGAAAAGCTTCCGCTGCGTGTGCAAAAACTGGCCGACAAATGCTTTGCCTTTTTCAAACGCGATCCGCTTTATCCATCGCTTCATCTGCAACGAATTCGTGATGAAGTTTGGTCTGTGCGCGTGAGTGATCATTATCGCGCGCTGGCAAAACGTCGCGAGGATGGTTGGATGTGGTTCTGGATCGGAACGCACGAGGAATACAATAAACTGATCAAAAGAATCTGATCCCGTCTTAATGCCGATACCCTCTGAGTCTGAATTCTGGACGCGTCGTGATTTTCTGAAAGCGGCTGGCGCAGTGGGATTATTCGCCGGGTTTCCAAGTTTCGCACGCGCGGCTGAAGCGCTCAGTGCCGAAACGGTCACGATCTCGATCTTGCATACAACGGATTTGCACGGGCACATCCTGCCGACGTCCGATTACAGCGGAAATCCGGACCTTGGCGGGATGGCGCGTTGTGTGACGCAAATACGTCGCTGGCGCCGGCAAAATCGGAACTCGATCCTGATCGATGTGGGCGACGTCTATCAGGGCACTGACGTCGGTCTGCGCAGCAAGGGCGAGTTGATGATCGATCTTTTCAATCATTTGAAATACGACGCGTGGATTATTGGCAATCACGAGTTCGATTGGGGAATCGAACCGTTCTCACACGCGGTCGCAAGATCGACAATGCCGATTCTGGCCGCTAACACATTGCTGGAAGAAAAACCGGCTGGCGAAATTTCCGATGCGAAAAATCCTTTCGCGAAAATCCAGCCCTACATTTTAAAGGAGATCGCGGGGATCAAGATTGCGATTATCGGAGTTACAACGCCGGGCATGCCGTTCTGGTTTCGGCCGGAATTTACGCGTGGGATTGATTTTCAATATCCGGTTGAGCCGGTGCGGGGTGCGATTGCGAAAGCAAAAAGCGAGGGCGCGAATGCGATCGTGCTCAGTGGTCACATGGGGCTAAAAACGCGCACTGGCGGCGACGATTTCGCGAACAATGTGATGACGTTGACTTCCGAATTTCCCGAGACCGCTGTTTTCATAGCTGGTCATACGCATCAAGCGATTCCAAGTCGCATGACCAACGGGGTGCTTTTGACGCAATCGGACCATTTCGGAATTCACGTCGGCCATGTCGATCTTGTCTTCGATCGCAATTCAAAAAAACTGCTGCATCGAGAAGCGTATTGCGAATTGATGGACAACCGTTTCCATCTCGATCACGTAGTTATTTCACGAACCAAAGCGCAGCTGGTCGAATCAGATGCCGCACTCGCGCAGCCGATCGGCGATTTGACCGAAACTCTTGGCGCGCGCGGCCATCCCGGCGAGCCGAGTGATGTCGAACGATTGATCGGTGCAGCAATCATGGAATCGCTGCGAGAAAACGGCGTCTCAGTCAACGGCGCCATGCACGGCGTTTTCGACGAGGAAAATAATTTCGTAGCCGGCCCGAAAACCGTGAACGACATCTGGAATATCATCCCCTACGAAAACTACCTGGTCACGGCGGAGCTCGTGCCGGATGAAATCAAGTTGATCATGGAGGAGGTCTACGCGAGCCACGAGGGCCGAAATTTACTGGGATTTAATATTGTGACGGAAGGGCGCGGTTATGAACGCCGCATCGATTCAATGACGCTCGCTGATGGGCGGCCGCTCGAGCGAGATAAAAGATATACGATTGCATTCAACACGTTCGACTCGCGCAGTGCCGGCCATCGTTTTATGAAGTTGCGCACGCTGCTTGAGACGCCGTCGGCCAATTGCATCCTGCGTCAAGTGCAGACACGTGACGCGCTCATCGATTACTTTCAGCGGCACA
>DMCG01000132.1:4510-12735 GCA_003445855.1 Spartobacteria bacterium
CGGTGCATTCCGCTTGCGTATCTGCCCATGCGCGTCGCAGCATTTTCGTTGATTGTTTTGTTATCGATTGTCGATGTTACCTCATCGCAGACCGTTGACACCACAGCAGCGGCAACAACTCTGCCGATCTTCCGGCCGGTTTTACTGGGCGCGGGTCGGGACTCAATTATAAACGCGATCGACACCCAGGGCCTGATCCAAAAGGGCCAGAAAGATGCGGAGGTAATGTTTTATTGCGTTGTTTCCAAGAACGGAAAGGTCATCTCGAGTGCAACTTATCGTGGCACTCCTGGCTCGAAACTGCTGCAGGAAGAAGTGCTCAATCGTTTGGACACAGCCAAACTCATTCCCGCGGTCCACGATCACAAACTGGTGGACGCGGTTTACCACGGCACCGTTTTTTTTGCTATTGTAAATGGGAAACCGCGCCTTCGAATTTTTTCCAATCAAGAAAGCGAAGAGTTAAAACTTGAGAATGACTTCATCGGTCCGCAACCGTACTTCGGCGGGGATTCGAAGTTTCTCGGGCTGCACTACCCGGAACAAACAACTCCCGTGCCAGTGAGTGGGATCGCCGAGATCGCATTGCAGGTGGATGCGAATGGAGTTCTCCAACAGATCAGCTTGCTCTCTGAATATCCGCCTCTCGCTGGTTTCGGGGCGGCGGCCATCGCCGATTTCAAAGAAGCGAAATTTATTCCCGCGTTCCGAAACGGCCAGCCGGTAGAGAGTTCGGTCACGCTTCCGGTTTATTACAAACCAAGAAACTGGATTTTTCAGGAGTAGGAAAAACTCGCGGGGACGGGATGGCACACGAAATCATTCGCGCGCCTTTTTTTCAGCGCGATCCGATTGCTTGTGCACGTGGACTTGTCGGCACGGAACTCATTTGGGGTCGCTGCTCGGGCGTCATCGTAGAGACGGAAGCCTACAACGCGGTGAATGACGAGGCCTGCCATACATTTCTGCGCCCAAGCACGCGCGCTTTTGTCGAGCACAACAAAGCGGGCGCGGCTTACATCTATTTGAACTACGGGATGCATTGGATGTTGAACGTGCTCGTGAAAGGTGAGGCGAATGGTTTTGTTTTGATCCGGGCGCTGGAACCAAAAACCGGAATCGAACAAATGAAAAAACGCCGGGGCATCGACGACGAAAAGCGTCTTTGCTCAGGACCGGGCAAGCTCACGCAAGCGCTCGAGATCACCGATCGACATCACGAAATGGATTTGTGCGCCGACCCGCGGCACTGCTTCGTCCGCTCCGCAAATGCGATTGTCGATGTTGTAGCGGACGTCCGGATCGGGATTTCCCGTTCCGCACATTACCCGTGGCGGTTCACATTGCGCGGCAGTAAGTTCGTCAGCGTTCCGGTGAGATTGTAGCGGCGGTCTATGACCGCCCCAACAGCAGATTCGTTGACTCGTATTGCGATTCACCGAGATTGCTCGTTTATGAACAAAAAGCGCGTTCTCCTCGGAATGAGCGGTGGAGTGGACTCCAGCGTCGCGGGCTATTTGTTGCGCGAGCAAGGTTACGAAGTCATCGGCGTGACCATGAAAGTTTGGCCGCAGGACTGCATCTCGCGCGCGGAGGACAAGTGCTGCGGCCCGCAAGCCGTGGCCGATGCGCGCTCGGTCGCGCACTCGTTAGGCATTCCGCATTACGTTGTCGATGAAGCCGATCAATTTGAACGACTCGTGATCGATTATTTCTCGAGCGAGTATCAAGCCGGCCGGACGCCAAACCCGTGCGTGATGTGCAATGAAAAGCTCAAGTTTGGCAATCTCTGGAGTAAAGCGGTCGCGCTCGGCTGCGATTATATCGCGACTGGGCATTACGCGATCATCGAGCATCATCGCGATCGCGCTGTCCTGCGCAAAGGCGTCGATCCACGCAAAGACCAGTCATATTTCCTGTTCAGTCTGCGGCAGCCGCAGTTGCGTCGTGCCCTCACACCGCTCGGAACAATGTTGAAGCCGCAAATACGCGGGATCGCGCATTCGTTAGGCTTGAAGGTCGCGGACAAGATCGACAGTCAGGAGATCTGCTTTGTGCCGGGCAATGATTACAAGGCATTTCTGCGCTCGCACCTTGGCGAGAACGAATTTCATCGCGGCGAGATTTACGATCTCGATGGAAATTTTGTCGCCGAACACGAAGGAATCGAGCTTTTCACAATCGGTCAGCGCAAAGGATTGCCCGGCGGCTCGGCCCGGCCGCGCTACGTGGTTGATCTCGATCCGGAAACGAACCGGGTCATCGTCGGAGGCGCGGATGATTTGATCTGCGATCAATTCGAGGTTGATCGCGTCAACTGGGCCGCAGAGGTCTCGAATGAAGTTGTCGATGTCACAGTCAAGATTCGTTACAGCCATCCCGGGACGAGCGCGACGCTTACGCCGCAGCCAGATGGCCGCGCGCACATTCGATTGCACGAAGCGCAGAAAGCCGTGACCCCCGGACAAGCTGCCGTGTTTTACGATGGCGATCTCGTGCTTGGCGGCGGCTGGATTTGCCGGCAGGCCGCCGCCGTGCTCGCCTAACGAATGGCCGGGCAGGTTCTACTCGCATTCAGCACTTTTCCGGACGCTCCCACCGCGCGGAAAATTGTGCGACAAATTGTCGATCTAAAACTTGCGGCGTGCGGCAACATCGTGTCGCCGATCGAATCGATTTATCGGTGGCAGGGAAAAATTGAATCGAATGGTGAAGCTCTCGCGCTCTTTAAGTTGAGTGCCGATCGCTACCCCGAGTTTGAAGAAAAATTGCGCTCGCTTCATCCATACGAAGTTCCCGAGATTATTTGTATCAAGATCGACAACGGATTGCCGGAGTACTTACGTTGGGTCAGCGAGAGCTGCGCGTCTTGAGCGAATCGCGAAGATAGCGGCTCCGATGGCATTGCCGATTAGCGCGACGGCGATGATTTTTGCGGCGAAGGCGAACCGACTGCGCACTCCGATTATCGGGAAAATGGTAAACCAAATTGCGGCCAGCGAAACGATGAACCCGCACGCCGACGCGACGCGCAGCCAGGCTGGCGCGTTTTTGATAATGTTCTTGGCGCCGACAAGCGGAATGGCAAACATCACCACGTAGACAATTCCGTAGAAAACGCTGGCAGCGTTGTCCACGAGTTGAAACGCTTCCTGCGCCCCAGTGCCGATCAAGCTGGCAAGGGAGAAACACAACGTGATCGCGCCGACGAAGATGATTGAATTGACCGGCGTCTTGTAACGCGGATGCAATTTTGTGAACCATGCGGGCAAGAGACGGTCCCATCCGGCGACCATTGGCAATCGCGAGCTTCCAGCGAGATAAATGCTCATCAAAGCAATCGAGCGCATGGCGAGCAAAAGGATCGCAATGGAAACGATTGCGCCTACAATCGGGAACGAACGAAAACCAATACTGAGCGTTTGCGGCACCGGGCCGATAAGATCGACATGTTCGCCGCCGGTGAAAGCGAGCACCGAGCTCGTGCCGAGAATGAACATGAGCGCGATGAAGGGCGCGGCGACAATAACGGAGCGGCCGATATTGCGCGCTGGAGATCGACATTCACCGCCGAGAATGGCGACGTATTCAAATCCGCTCAACGCGCCCAGCACCATTTTGGAAAAGATGTTCAGGTTGAACATCGAGAACGTGGGCGCGACGATCTTGAGCGGGTGATATTCTTTTAATTCACCGCGCGCCAGACTGATGAAGGGTAGCGCGACCAATGCGCCGTAAGTTACCAGCATGATGATTCCGCCGGCGTTGTGCACCCATTTGCCTAACGACAACCCGCGAATCGAGACGGCGACGAGACTAACGGTGAGTACGCAACTGACGATGGGCACTACCCATTTGCTTTCCTGCATCCAGCCAGCGCTCGCACCGATGGAATAGGAGAGATTGGTCGTCACGACCAAACCGCACAACGCCATCACAGTGAAGGCGAGCAGCCAGAGATTCCATGCTACCATAAAACCGGCGAAATCGTTGAAGCCGAATTTCGCCCATTGATACAAACCGCCTTCGAGCGGCATCAAGCGGTTCAGATAAATGACGACGGCGGCTTGCGGAATGTAAAAGAGCAAAATCGCAAGCAGCCAAAACGAAACATGCGAATCGCCAAGCTTCGCCGCGGTGCCGACCCAGGCAGTTCCGACGACGAAAACAATCTGCGTTAAAACGAGATCGCGCAGCCCGAGTTCTTTTTTGAGCGCAACGCTGCGTCCTTCGACGTTGCGTTCGGCGCGATCAAGATCGGTTGTCACGACAAACGGGCCAAAACCCAAAATGTAATTATCGATCTACGCGATTGTCGATCTAACGCGATTGCTCCGCGGCCGGTTTTTTTGGCGGCAGTTCTTTTCCAAACTCGCTGTGTCGCACTCTTCCGCCAGCGTAGGCAATGTAGCCACCGATTCCCAAGGTGACCGCGCCAAATAAAATCACGGCGATCACGAGCGGCGCAGAAGATTTGGGCCATTTAATCGGGGCAACGATTGCGACCGCACTGAAAACCGCCAGCGCATAGAAAAAATAGATCAGGTCTTCCGCACGATCTTTATGCTCGGCCAACCATGCATCGCCTCGATCATCTAATTTGGAATACATAATGTCGTAAGCTTGCTGACCAAATTCGTAGACCGGCCAGGCTGAGGCGGCGCAAATGAGCACGATTATTAATGTCGCGATTTGAGCGCGCCGGCTTCGCAAAAAAAAAGCGATGATCAATCCAATCCAAGCGATGGCCAGGCCGTAGATCGGCAGCGGATTGATTAAGACGTGAATGTATTCCGGCTGGCGCAGGTTACGAAGCAGAACGTCGATCATAATTTGCCCTGCCAGCGTGTTCCGAAAACTTGCGCGGCCTGCCTTACGTCCTCGGGAGAAAGATATTTTTTCCAGTCGGCGACCACAAAATGCCACCACTCGGTTCGCACTCCGCAAAACCCCGCGCCCGCCATCGCCAACTGCAAAAGGCGCAAATGCGCGCGGATGCCGGAGTCGTTCCCCTGGTAGCGCCATATTGCCGCCGGCGTGAAATCGTCAAAGTCCGTGGGCATGTTGACCGGATTGTTTGCCGCATCGACCAAAGTGGCATCGACCGCGACGCCCCAACTGTGCAGGGAACCGGCACCGCCTCGAGGGTCCGCGACGTAATCAGTGTTGCGCGCAAGTTGCCAGAGGTGCAACTGGACAGACCTCGGCCGGTACGCATCCCAGATTTTCAATTGATATTGATAGCGCCGCAGAAACGCCTGCGCCGCGGCCAAACGTGGCGCCACCTCCGGGCGGACAAGGGCAGATGTTCCAGGAGGATATAATGCGCGCCCGGAGAGATTATTTACGCCGCCATAACGCAGCTCAACAATGATCGTCGGGTCGACCGCTCTAACATCGACGAGTGGGAGGGCAACTTGCGCCATCGCGGATTCCAGGGTCGCGATCGCCGCCGCGACGATAACGAAGCGAGCGCTAAAGAATTTCATTGCCGGACAAATTAATGGGCCGCGATTTCGTCGGCGCCTGTCTTTGCAATGCGCTGGAGGAGAAGTCGAGCACTATTCTCGGGCATGATGAAGCGCAGCTCGAGGTTCGTGCCCTGTCGCTCGATTTCCGGCGGCTGCGCGTAGAGCACCAACTCAGAATCCTGCAAGTGCAGCCAGTGCTGCGGGTCGTTGTGTAAATTGCGTGCCAGCTCTGATGCGCTTTGGGGCGAGTTCAATTTCAAGAGCAGCTTCGCTCTGACTGGATTTTGCAACGTCAACGCGAGTCCGAGCAGTTGTGAAGAACCGAGCAATTCGGGCGTAAAAATCGGCTGGAAAACATGTGCGAGGTCCGGTGGATCGCGCGAAATCAATCGCAGCGCGCTCTCGCGATCGAGTGCCTGAAAACGATCGAAGAGTTGACCGGTGATTTTCAGATCCAGTTTCATTCCAAGCCGAACGCGGACCAGTTCATCCACTTCAGCGGAAGCTCCGACAGCCAAGGTCGTCGGACCAACACGCGCCACGGCGAGATCGGCCCGTTCCCAGACGGGCAAACCGTTGATGACGCGTTTCTCGAAATTTTTGTCTTTTTCAATCGAGCGAATAACGCGCGAAACGTCGCCGCGGGCTTCGACCAGGACGAACTCGCGTGTTTTGCCGGCCGCCTGGGTGGTAAGCGCGCGAGTGATCCGGGCCGCGTCGCGCGGCAGGTTCAACCCTGGAGTTTGTCCGGCAGAGCCAACCAGGCCGGCCCAGATGTTCGGCCAGCTGTTCGGCTGATCTTTCCGCCAACGTTTTGGCAGATCATCGCGTTCGAACTGGTCGGAATTGATCGACAAAATCACTTCCGTTTCCTGCGGCAGCCATTCGCGTTTAGGCGGAGATTGAAACACAAGAGGCAGAATGATCGAGAGGAGCGCGAGCACGGAAACAACGCTGAAATAAAATTTGCGCAGTTCCTGCTTGTCGATCTTGCTGGAGAGAAGCGCGAGCTCGGCCGTGTGCTGCAGATGTCGATCCACCGCGCCGCGATGGCGATGCACGTCCGTGAGCAGATGCGGCGCGTTGGGCGGTGCAATCCCCTGCGACGCGAGATGACGCCCGATGTTCAGATAAGCGGGATTTTTCCGCTCTTCGACAGTCTGATGGTGGGCCCGCGCTTCGCGAACTGCTTCCTGCTGTGCGCGGCTGTTGTCGCCGAGCGCACGGTCCCGCGCTGCGAATTCGTCGCGAACACGCGCGATATTTTTTTCCACGACAGAAAGTTCCGCCTCGGCGGCAACCAGTTTTTCTTTTGCAAGCCTGCATGCGTCTGCGCTGCCGAGACGTGCGCGAACAAGTTCGGCGCGTTCCTCCGGCAGCTGGGCACGGCGCGCAGTGATGCCGGCCAATTGCGTTTCGAGGTCCGGCGGCGGGGGGGCCATCGCTTGCAGTTCGGAGAGCTGTTTCAGTAATTCGCGATCCGCCGCGTCGTTTTCCTGAACGCGGCGTTCCACCGCGGTCAATTCGCGTTCGCAAAGATCGGTGATGCTCCTCGCTTCATTGCGTTGTTGGAGGAGAGGCTTTTTTTCCGCCTCTAATTTTGCAACAGCTTCATTCTGTTCGCGGGCATTTTCTTGCCGCTGCGCCTCGATCTTCTTGATTCCTTCCTCGATTTGCGCGATACGCAGAGCGACTTCTTTCTGCTCCTGCTCCAGTTTCTTCAGAGCGACAATTTCATTGCGCAACTCGGGAAAATTCGCCGCCTGTGAAGTGCCTTCGCGTCCGAGGTTGATTTCGCTTTTCTGCAGGAGCCGTTTCTCGTGACGGAGCGCCATGCGCGTTCTTTGACGCTTAACCTTTAGAGCGATCTCGCGCAGGCCTGTCCGAATGAAACTCACAAGATGACGCTACGTGAATCGCGCGCGCGATGAAATTGAAATGTTAATTTACAGGGCGAAGATTTTCGCCGCCTTTCGCAAACGGCGGCGGCCAAAATGGCCGCCCTACAATTGTATGATATTGACGATTACTCTTCCGAATCGCGCAACTTTGTCAGCACGCTGAAATCTTCGAGCGTGGTCGTGTCTCCGGTTATTCTCGCACCGCTGGCGATTTCCTTGAGCAGACGCCGCATGATTTTTCCGCTGCGCGTCTTTGGCAGCGCTTCGGCAAAGCGAACTTCATCCGGCTTCGCGATTGCTCCGATGTGCGCGCCAACGTGATCTCGTAATTCGCGCTTTAATGTAAAGCTTGGCTCGACTCCGCTCTTCAGCGTCACAAAGGCGACAACACCCTGGCCTTTTAGATCGTCCGGCCGCCCGACCACGGCCGCTTCCGCGACTCGCGCATGGCTGACCAGCGCGCTTTCGATTTCCGAAGTGCCGAGCCGATGGCCAGCGACGTTCAAAACGTCATCGATACGGCCGACGATCCAGAAATATCCATCCTCATCGCGACGCGCGCCATCACCCGTAAGATAGTTCCCTTTGAACTCGCTCCAGTACTGCTTTTTGTAGCGCTCCTTGTCGCCGTAAATCGTGCGCAACATCGCTGGCCATGGGCGTCGAATGATCAGTTTTCCGCCGATGTTTGCTCCGACTTCGTGTCCTTTTTCATCGACAATCGCGGCATCGACACCAAAAAACGGCAGGGTTGCACTGCCTGGTTTTGTCGGAATCGCGCCCGGCAGCGGCGTGATCAGGATTGTGCCCGTTTCCGTTTGCCACCAGGTGTCGACAATCGGACAACGGCCGC